>JAFYOG010000134.1 GCA_017560285.1 Clostridia bacterium | reverse complement strand
GATATTAATGATATACTTGATTCCCAAAAAGCGAAAGCTATCGTTGATGGTTTTAAATGCGGCAAGGCTACAGAGGATTTGTGCAAGAAATGCGGTTATGCACAGAGATTTGTATAAGAAAAAGGCTTCGAATGAAGCCTTTTTTGTTTTATGGCATTTGCGGGGGCTCGGGGCGAGAACCATCGGGGAATTCGGGAGGTTCGAAGCCTTCGGGAGGTTCGAAGCCTTCGGGCGGTTCGGGGCGAGTTCCGTCGGGAAATTCGGGGCGTTCGCCGTTAGGAGGTTCGGGGCGAGTTCCGTCGGGGAATTCGGGGCGAGTTCCGTCGGGGCGCATACCGCCCATGCCGCCCATACCGCCCATACCGCCCACACCGCCTTGGGTTGCAATTTGGGTTTCGCCGCTGTAAAGGGTATAGTTAGCTCCCGTTAAATCGGGTGCGCTGATAATAAGCAGAGAAAAATCGTTATTGGGGGTAATATCAAGAACAGCGTTACCTTCGTTATCCTTTAGGGTTAACGGAGTGCCGCCCTTTTGCTTTTGTTGGAAATTGAACAGCGCGTAGGGTTGAGAACCGTTTTCGATTTTATCGAGCATACTGCCGGTTGCAACGACGGTGCCGCCGTTTATGTGGATGCCTTTATCGGAATCGATGCCGGAATCGGCACTGAAGGAGCAGGCGTAGGCGCAAACCTTGCCGCCGTTTATAACCAGCCAGCCGTTGGAATCGATACCGTCCCCCTCGCCCGTGGCGCCGTTGACGGTGATATTAACCTCGCCGCCGTTTATTGTGGTAACCGAAATATTATCCTCGTTGGTGTTAATACCGTCGTTGCCGGAATTTATATTTATAATACCGCCGTTTATTGTTAGGTGAAGCTCGCTATCCAAGCCCTCGTTTTGGGCGTTAATATTAAGCACGCCGTCGCCGTTATTTTCGCCGTTTACGTTCATAGACATTTTGGAATAAAATGCGCCGTCGTATTTGTGAAGCTTTTTGCTTTCGGTAACCTCTGTCCCTGCGGCGTTAAGCTCGTAGGATTTATAGATTTTTGCAACGTAAGCGCCGTTTATATTGTTGGTGCTGCCGTCGGCGATAATTACGTTTGCCCCTGCTTTTGAGGTATCCACGTCTTTGGTGGCATCGTCCTCGTCGTCGCTGCCGCATTCGTAAACGTTATAGAATATTATTGCAGGCGCCACGGTGCAGGTTATATCCACGTTGTTTAAAACAAGCGTTACCACGGCGTTTTTATCTTTTTTGGCGTCCTCGCCCAAATCGATGGCGATTTGACCTTTGGAAAGCTTGCCGCTTAGGCTATACTTCCCTGCCTTTGTAATATGCACAACGGCGTGGGAAAGGGCTTCTTCTGCGGAATGGGCATCATTTTCCGTACCCTCGCCATAGGTGAAATCGTTACCCGATTGGTAATATACGATATCGTTGGCGATATATACGCCGTTGGCGGTATCGAAGGTGCTTGCACCGTTTATAGTGATTTCCATATCGGAAAGATTAATACATGTAATTTCTTCGTTGCTTTGGGTTGGGCTTTTGCAAGCGGAAAGCAGACAAGCGATTACGGCAAAGCAGATTAGCAATCTTTTCATTTTGTACACCTCGTAAAATTCACCTTTTCTTTTATTATACGCATTTGCCCTTAAGAAAAAAGGGGTAATTTGTAAATTTTGTAAATAAAAAGGCTTCCGAAGAAGCCTTTTTGCGTTTTGGTTTGATTGTAGGGAATGGGTTTATCCCATTCCGCAGGGTTGTGTATAGATTTTGTTTTGGAAGGGCGTAAAGCCCTTCCCTACATTTATATTTTTTATTTAATAGTATAAGTACCGAAGTAGGCTCTCTTTAACAACAAGTAATCGCGGGCATCGATCTTGCCGTTGCCGTTAACGTCGGCGGCTTCGGGGGCGCAGGTCAATGTGTAGGTGCCGAAGTATGCTCGTTTAAGAAGCAAATAGTCGCGTGCATCGATTTTATCGTTGCCGTTGATATCGCCAACAGTGTAATCGGGTTCGGGATCGGGAGTAGGTTCAGGGTCGGGAGTAGGTTCAGGGTCGGGAGTAGGTTCGGGATCGGGAGTGGGTTCGGGATCGGGAGTGGGTTCGGGATCGGGAGTGGGTTCGGGATCGGGTGTTGGGTCGGGGTCGAGTGTAGGTTCATCGTCGGGTTCCACTTCCGGTTCAAGAGCGGGGATTGATTTGCTGTCTATAAGATAATTGCAGACGTTGCAACGCTTTTCGCTTAACCCTGCCGCACCGATTTGAGCAGGTGTTGCCACCTTCCATTCGCCCACATGGGCATCTTTGTCCAATTCTTTATTGCAAGAGCAAAGATGATAGTGTGATGTGCTGTTGTAATACCAACCGTTTCCGTCTGGAGCACAGACGTGATAATTGTAATCTGTGGTGGACAAACGTAAAATACTGCTGGATGAGGTTCCCCATAGTCCTGTTGTATTGCTATCATAAACATAGCTTAATTTCTTGGAAAAGTTTATGTAATAGCTTGAAGTTACGCTTCCGTTAACGCCTTCCAAAAACAGACCACCGTTTTGACCGACAGTGCCACTGTCGCTGTTGGTAACATCTACCAAATAATTTTTACCGTCGTCCATTGTAACAATATTCCACATATGGCCGCCTGCGTTGCCGGTGCCATACTGGGTTGTTCCGGTGACTATGTAACAAAGTATTTTACTGTTTGTAAAGTTAGATTTGTCGCATAAATATTTGAACGCTTTGGAATAGCCTTCGCAAACTACATTTGTGCTTGTATTTTTATCGAATACATAAATCATTTGCCACGGGTCGCCATAGGAAATGCTGCCCGAGGCGGCTTGATTATCGTATGAAACAAGTTCGCAGATTTCCTCTTTATATTTGACCAGCTTTTCATAATCGGATAAATTCTTGTATTTTTCCACAATGGCGTTGGCGTTTGTAACCGCGGTGGATGTTGCACCTGTCTTCGTTGTATTTGTTGTTGGAGAATTGGGGTTATATCCGTTGCCTTTAAATGCGCCCGTTACCGCAAAGCTGAAAGTTAGATAGTTTATTGTAATTGTGCTGGAACTGCTGCTTGTAGAATAGCCTCTTCCAAAGCCGGTCATTTTGTCAAACCAATAAAGCTCGTAGGGGCAATCGTGCATTAACGCATCTAAAACAAGCTCGGTTTGCAATTTGTCAAATGCAGAAGTTGTTGCAGATTCTATCGTATTGTTGCTTTTGGAATAGCTTGTAGAAACACCCCAGCTCGTTAGGGTATTTTTCTCAACTTTCAGTGTCGCATCTGCAGAACTGCCTTTTGCGACTAATGTCACTTGAGTTTTTAACGCATCGTAAAGCTTTTTGCCATAGCTATTTAATTTATCTCTTGCAGATGTGCCCCAAAGAGATATTGCATATTCAGGATAGAATTCTCGTTCTGCATAGGCAGCAAAAAGTTCTTCGGAATCATAAAAATCCGGTGCGGATGTATATTCATATCCAATATCTTCGTTGGCGGAAACGCCAAATGGTATAAAGGTAATCATCATTGCGAAGCAAATTAAAAGGCTTAACAATTTACCTATGATTTTCATAAAAACTCCTTCCCATTTATTTTGATTTAAAATCAAGAGAGCGTCTCTCCCTGTTTCGTGTTTCAGATTATTTAACCGTAAAGGTATAAAAATCCACGCACATGTCGCGGATTTTTATATTATTTTTATTTAATAGTATAAGTACCGAAGTAGGCTCTCTTTAACAACAAATAATCTCTTGCATCGATCTTGCCGTTGCCGTTAACGTCGGCGGCCTCGGGGGTGCAGGTCAATGTGTAGGTGCCAAAGTATGCACGCTTTAATAACAAGTAATCTCTTGCATCGATCTTGCCGTTGCCGTTTACGTCGCCGACTATATACTCTTCTTCGGGAACGAAGAGCAAGCGGATTTCCGTAATATCTATGCCTGCGTCTGCCTTTATTAACTCCTGTTCTTCGGCACTCAGCTTGATAATTATATTGTCCTCTGCTGTCAGACCATCGACTACGGTAATAATATTTCCGTTTATAGTAATAAGTAATTTACCCTTTATATCGGCAAATCCCATATTTACTTCGTCTTCTGCCAAATATCCCTTGAACACCAAATACTCCAACGCCATAGATTGCTCGAAGGAATAATCGTATATCGAATCGCCGGTTTTCATTTCGATAGTAACTACTGTGCTTATGGGCTCGTCGGATTCGTAAATTTTAACGTGGTCTAATTTGTACAACTCGGGAATATAATAACGCGTTAATTCATCGTTTTCCTTTTCGGCGCCCATAATAATCATACCGGTTTTAAGCGAAATTGCATTACCATTATAAACATAAACAGAACTGCAGAATTTGTCCCCCGGGCCTTCTGCGGTAGAAATAATTTCAAATTTTCCGCCGTTGATAATCAGCTCGGAATATTCAGATGTACAATAAATACCGTAGCCCGCAGATTTTATATAATATTCTCCGCTTTCGAAGGTCAGGTTGCCGCCAAGAACCGAGATACCTATATCCGAAAATACTTTAAGCGTTCCCGTGCCCTTGATTGTCAGACCGTTAAAAGCAGTGATACCCTCGCTGCTATCCTCGGTTTGGGATATTAGGTTTACGCCGTTAAGGACGATTGTTAATTCTTTATATGCGCAGATAGCAGAACTAATCATATCGCCGTCCCACATATATTCTACGCCTTTGCCGTTATATACATAGTTATTCAGCGTGAGAATATCGTCTTTATAATATGCATAACCGCCCGTAGGTTTGGCGGTTTGGGTTGCGGTTGCGTCGTTTGCAAGATAATCCCCATCGTTCATAAGAACGCCGCCCACGTATATGCACTCGGTCAGATAAGAAAACCTATCGTACTCTGCCAGATTCATCATATTAAATTTGGTGCTTTCGCCTTCAGGGTCCAAAGCAACATCTACAATTATATCTTCGCCCAGAATAATCTCGCTTATATCGCTTTCCAAATAAATTGCAGCGCAGTCCTCGTCCCATTCGGGGTCGGTGCTTAACAGATTGCCGTTGCCGCCGTTTAGATATAACGTCGAATCGGATAAATAAACGGAATGTGCGCCTGCACTTATATTCAGATATCCGCCGTTAATAACCAAATCGGATTCATACACGGAAATGCCATCGTATACACTTACGATATTTACCACACCGCCGTTTAATTCTATCCTTGCTCCACTGGAATAAACGGCCGCGTAGGTTGCGTAAATTTCAACCGTTCCGCTTTCCACAGATATGGTATTGGCGCTATCGCTATGCATAGCGTAAATGCCGTAATCGCCGCCAAGACCCAGCTCGCCGTCGGAAGAGGTGCAGAATTTAATACTTCCTTCTGTAGCGATAACATCGCCGTAGGTGCTGGTTTGGACTAAATCGCTGACGCCTTCGAGCATAATCTCAAGGTCTGTAGCAGCAAAAATAACTGCGCTTTCCGCACCTTCTATAAATTCGTAACCTTTGCCCTCGTAGGTATAATGGCTTAGGGTAAGTACGCCGTCTTTGTAATACGCATATCCGCCTGCAGGTCTTGTGGTTTGGGTTGAGGTTGCACCCACAGCAAGATAATCGCCGTCATACATCTCTACACCACCAACATAAAGGTTGCACGTTCTTATAGCCGTTGCGCCAAGAGGCGTTATTGCAAGTATTAAGGAAATACATATTAAAAGGCTTATGATTTTAGTTGTGATTTTCATATAAAAACCTCCGTTTCATGCCAAACAAGGCAGAGAATCTATTTTATAACGTAAGTTCCGAAATAAGCGCGTTTTAGCAACAAGTAATCGCGGGCATCGATCTTGCCGTTGCCGTTAACGTCGGCGGCTTCGGGGGCGCAGGTTAAGGTATAGGTGCCAAAGTAAGCTCGCTTTAACAAGAGGTAATCACGGGCGTCGATCTTGCCGTTGCCGTTGATATCGCCAACGGTGTAATCGGGGTCGGAAGAAAGGGTGAATTCTATACGGATATCAAGCCATTCGCCATCGATATTGGTTGCGCTTACAACTTTACCCTTATTTACGGTTACGGTACCGCCCGCAGCAAGCTGAACGTCAAAAGCAAGAGCAAGCTGATAGGTTTCGCCTTCTTTAAGCACGTAATTACCGGGCAACGGTCTTTCCTCGCCGGCCTTGAATAATGCTCCGTCAGCTATGCGGTAATTGGGGGTAACGGTGAGTGCGTTAATGTTGGCAAAATATTCGTCAACGGTCTGACCGATAGTAGGAATGGTTAAGCCGCTTATAGCAAGACTTTCTACGGTATCTACCGTTTTAAGGGCGGGGATGCCCACGGAAGCATCGTAAATGATGTAAAATTCGGTATATAACAGACGGGTGGTATAATCGTACCAGCTTCTGGTATAATCCCAATCGATGCCGGTTACGCGAATTAGGTCGTAATCTGTAACGTCGCCATCCTCGGTAACGTCGAATTCATAGCCAACCTCGGTATGAACTGCCACCTGGAAATAGTACGTTTCGCCATCGATAAATTCGGTAACGGGCGCGTCGTCATAATCGTACCAGATAAAGCTGGGCCAATCTCTACCGAAATCGCAATCTATGTCAGCGCAGAAATAATATCCTTCGTCTGCTTCGGGAATATCTATAAATGTAGGGGTGGTTTCGCCTGCCATAGAAGAACCGTCGATAACGATAGGGTCGACAATTTCGGCAAAGGGAACGCCGGTTTCGGCATCATAGGTCATATAGAAGGATGCGCTTACACCGTCGAAGTGCTCGGTCCAGGAAATGCTGTCCCACTTAATGCCGGTTACCATAATAGGTATTTGATCCTGACTTATATATTCGAAATCGAAGTAATAGCCGGGTTGAGCGTGAAGGGTGATTTGGTAATAATATCGTTCACCGTCGATAAATTCGGTAGCAACCTTGTCATCAGAGGTGAACCAGGTATCGGAGGTCCACCAATAGCTGTTGTTACAGCCGTCGTAGCAGTGGTAATATTCTTCGGCATCTTCAAGACCCAAGCCCATGGGGGTGTTTAAGCCGCCAAGGTTTTTGCCGTCGAAAACACAGGGCCAATCTGCGCTATATCTGACGGGGATGCCTTCTGTGGGATCGTAGTTTTCGATATGGAATTCCGCGTATAAACGTCTGCCATCGAAATTGGCAACTACATAATCCCAAGCTATGCCCGTAACGTTAATTGCGTGTTTGGGAAGAATATTGGGGTTAAGAGTATATTCACCTTCAAAGTGAATGGTTACCTGATAAAAATATTCTTCGCCTTCTTCGAATTCGGTTACAACGTTGCCGAATGCATCGAACCAAGTGTCGGACAAATACGCATCGCTGCAACTGCAGGCAACACCGTCGCAATGGGTATATACACTCGTGAGGTTTTCGAGCCCAAGGGAGGTGGGTTGGGTAATTTCGCGCAATGCCGTGCCGTCGATGCTGATAGGAGCGCTGATATTTTCACCGCCTACAACTCCGTTGTCGGCATCGTAATAGCGATATCTAAATGCAACGCAAATGCAATCGGACTCTACTATTGCGTTGACTTTCTGACCCCATGCTACGTTGGTTACGTAGATTAAATCGGAGGATTCGGTTATATCGCTGGGGAAGGCATAGCCGGCCTTGGGGTGGATGGTTATTATGTAAACGTAATATTCGCCATCTACGAATTCGGTTGCCACAGAAGTATCGGACTGGTTATACCAACGGTTGGACCAGTAATGTTCCGGGTTGCCGCAATCGCAATCTTCGTCGCAATACTCTATACCTTCTATCTGGGGAAGGTTATATATTCCGTTGGGCATGTCATCGCCCACCATTGCGCTACCATTTATAATTAACGGCAGGTCGATAATTGTTGCTTCTGCAGTTGCGGTGGTTGCAAATGCCGAAAACAGCGATACAACCATTAACAAGGTTAGAAGCATAGAGATAACGCGTCTTGAAAAGTGGCGTTTCATAATATTTTCTCCTTTTCTTTTGGTGCGGGCGGATTTAGCTATTGACCTTTTGGGGTAAATATGGTAATCTAAATTACACCCTTTTTAATAGATATAACTATCTATTAAGCTCTTTATGCTTTAATTATAGCATTACCTACACCGAAAAACACCACACTTTGCTAAAATATTAGTGTGGGAAAAGGATGTTTTTTAGCAATTTAGTGTGGGAAAAAGTGTGGGAAAGGGATTTTATTTTAAAAACAGGAGCTTTGTTAATGAAAAAGCTTTTTGGATGCTTGCTTGCCTTTTTATGCGCCGCGCCAATTTTGTGCGGGTGCGGAGCAAACGGCGATAAGAGCGCAAATATTTCGGTAATTTACCTTATTACCGCTATATCGGCATTGGCGCTTTTGGCGGGATGTTGGTTTTTGATAAAGAACCGCAACCGTTGGATTTTGCTTTTGTTTGCTTCGGTTACGGTTATAAACGCAGGATATTATTGGCTGTCGGTTTCGCCAAGCCTTACCCAAGCGCTGTTGGCAAACGGCGTTGCTTATTTTGGGTCGGCGTTCCTACCCGTTGCCATGCTGATGATTATTTTGCGAATGACGAAAATTAGCTATAAGCCCTATCTTCCCATAGTGTTGGGAATTGCGGCTTTCGTTATGTTTTTAATCGCGGCGAGCCCCGTTTACCCCGTTTGTAACGATATTTATTATAAAACGGTGGACATTTCTAAAGAACAGGGCGTTACGGTTTTGGTTAAGGAATACGGCAGACTGCATATTCTTTATACCATTTACCTTTTGGGAAGCTTTGCGGCTACGATAGCCGTTTCGGTTTATGCCACCGTTAAAAACAAGCTTGATTCGGCTGTTTACGCTATGATACTTAACTTTGCGGTGCTTGTTAACATT
>JAFYOG010000133.1 GCA_017560285.1 Clostridia bacterium | reverse complement strand
TTCGATATAATAATGATATTCCTCGCTGCTCTTTTCGCCCTCTTGCCAATCTGCATTCAGCATAATTTGGCTAACCGCTTTATTATGGGTTCCGCTTTGGTCGTGCTTTTCAATATCGTAGTAGGTGGCATAGCTGGTATAAATATAAAGATGTCCGCCGTAAAGTTCTTCGCTGGGGGGCAAAACGTCGGGGACAGGCTTTTCGTAATCTATATCCAAATGTTCGTTTATTTTATTGCGCTTTTCTTCGGAAAGGATTTTAAACGACGTATGACCAAAGGTCAAGACTCCGCAATCGGAGTGATATAAATAAAGCTTGTCTCCAAAATAAAAGGCATAATCGTACAAGCAATCGGTTCCGCCATCGGTCCAGTTATCGGATGTGATTTCGTCATAAACCAGTTGGTTCATTGCGCTGTCAAGCTTAACCGCGCCTATGCCGTTGTCTGTGGCAACAAATATGTCTTCAGGGTTAAATTTTTCCTCTGTGGTAAATTTTATAACGTAAATTTTTTTACCGTCGTAAACGGTGGCGCGGTTTTCGCGGGGTTGAGTACCGCATACAAATCCGTCGGGGGTAAGGTTTGTACCGTTGGTGGAATAGTAATAGGTTTTACCGTCCTTTATTGCACGGAACACGCCCAAACGGGGCTCGTCAATACCGTACCTTGTGTTTCCACCCTGATAAGTATCGATTAAGTCGAATTCGAATGGTATTACCGCTTCACCGCCAAAAACCACGCCGTATTTTCCAACGGTATCTAAATTAACAATGTCCTCTAATTTTAATATGGCGTGGTCAAGGTTCTTGTTAATCTCGGCGTATTGACAGGGAACGTAATTATTTAGGGCACAAAAACCGTATTTGTTATAAAGATACCTTTGCCCGATATGAACGTAATAGGCTGTCTTTTTATCCTCGCTGTAATACGGTGTCGGCAGGCGCTCTCCGCCCTCGTGCCAATGGTCTTCTTCTACGGCAGCTTGTAGGATGTCGTGTTTGGATTCAAAGAAAACACAAACATCTTCGTTCCCGTCGCCGTCAATAGCATCCACGTCGCCCTTTTTAAAGCCGCCGTTGTTGCAAGCCTTGCCTAAGAACATATCCTCTTGCGTAAACAAAATCTCACCGTTGGTATAATTTATAAAATGGGTGAACTTGCCATCGTATACGGCGACAACTTCATAAGCAGGGTTAACCTCCATCTTTTTGGCTTTAATATTCTTTTCTACGGTTGTTTCTATTTCATATCCGGTAGCGTTAAAATCAAAACTTGTGCCGTGTATAAGCTTGCTTTCCTCTAATTTAGGCAATTCGGGAAGATAAGGCAACAGGTATTCGGGCTTAAAGTGATCAAGCTCGGCATTTATTTCGTTTGCGGTTATGTCCAAGCTGCTCTGCCGTGCATAAACAATCATATTGCGCTTTGGGTCGTAAAAGTAATTTAATAAATTATTGTAATACAGCGTATCCTCGCCCACTGTTACGGCATATGCTGCTTTTTCAATATCAAACTCTTTTTGTGCAACCTGCCATTTGCCCTTGTTAAGCACCTTTAGGGTTAGCGGAAGCTCTGCGGCAACTCGGGAACTGCTGTGAACAAGCGTCATATTGTAACCATAAAATGGTAGGTCAAGCGATTCCAAATATACATCGCCCTTATACAGCGGCTCTGCTTCTTCGCCGCTTTGGTCGGAATTGTCCGCGCTTGCATCGGTGCTTGTATCACTGCTTGTATCTGCATTTGTGCCCGAGCTTTCGGGGGGCAGGTCTGTGGCGGTGTGGCCGTTGCCGCCGCAAGCGGTAAGCAAAAGCGAGGTTACAGTAACAAGCAAAACAATAACGGCTGTAAATCTTTTCATAAAATAATCAACTCCTTCTTTTTTAAAAAAACAAAACAACGCATAAGTCTGCCATTGCTTGGCGGCTTATGCGTTAGGAAAGCATTTTCGGTTTTTGGTTTCCCAAAGCTTCCCTAAGGCATAATGCCGCCGCAATTACACGGAAGTTCATTTGCCATAGGAAACACCTCTTTCTGTTTGTGTTAGGGGAATTTCGCCTGTTTTTACCCCTTCACTTTAAATATGTTTTTAAAACGAAAAACGTCTATAAAAAATCGCAAGTTTTTTAAATTTTTTTCTAAGAGCAAACACACGCTCTTTACACCTTTACTTTAGCATTTTAAAACGGCGCTGTCAATAGCACTTTGTATCCAAGTTGTTATATATTTGTAAAATCAAAAAAAGCGTTGCGGCGCAACGCTTTTTTCTATCTTCGCGTATATTGGAAATTCGGTTTTTCCTTGCTTCCGTAAAGGGATATAATCTGCCTTATTTGCGCCTCGCTTTCGGTGGTGAAAAGCAGGGTAAGCAACCCTACGCCGCTTTTTTTAAGCTCGGCTTTTTTGTCAAGCCTGTAAGCGGGCAAGGAATTATATATGGTGTTGGTGTGGCTGTTGCCGCTTATAATAGGGAATTCAGCCCCCGTTCTGTCCTTTAAAATACCAAAGCAACGTTTTTTGTTTTGGCAACCGCTTGCGTTGGCAATAATACAGGTGCGGGTGTACATTAAAGGTGTTCTGCCGTAGCCTATATATTCCAGCGCGCATTTGCTTCCCTTTGGGAACCTGCCGTCGGTTTCGGGGGAAAGCATAACCGAAGAAAAGCCGTAATTTTCAAGCATAGCAAGGCTTTCGCGGTTAACAACGTTAAAGCCGTAATCGCCGTGTAAATACATTCCCTCGCAAAGGTCCTTTTGGTAAAGGGCAGAAATCGTTGCCTGCTTTACCCCAAAATCCCTTGCCGCCTTAATTTGGCTTTTAACCCCGCTAAGCTCTTTTAAAAATACACTTCGGGGCAATATAGCCGATATTTTTTCGGCATAGGGGGCAAACCTTTTCTCGGTGCAATATTGCAAAGGAATATCTATCCGCGCCGCCCCTTCGGCATAAGCGCTAAGCAATTTTTCGTTGGGCAAATTACCCTCGAACCTTAACACAAAGCCCTTTTGCTTGGCGGGGTGCAGGGTGTTTTCCTCGCCCTGTTGGGGCAGGGTAAAGCTAACCGGCGCAAAGGGGGCTTTATCTGCCTTGCGTTTTTCCGCAACGGCAAATTTATGGCTTGTCTGCTGGGTTTTTTGCTTATCGCTTTCGGTGCGTACCCCAAACATAGCCTTAGAAATTTTGTTTGTAAAATAGCCGTCGGTAAACCCGCTGCGCGAGAAAATATCCGAAAGCAGCTTCATCTCTTTTTCGTCGGCGTTGCGGTGTTGGTCCAACAGCCTGCGGTATACCGCCGTAACCGCGCCCACATATTCGGGGCTCTTCATTCTGCCCTCTATTTTAAGGCTTGTTACACCTATATCGCAAAGCTCTGTAATATGCCGTGCAAGGCACATATCCTTAACCGATAAAGGGTATTTATCGTTGCATTTATAGGGCAAACGGCAGGGCTGAGCGCATTCCCCGCGGTTACCGCTTCGGTTGCCTATAACCGAGCTCATTAAGCAACCGCCGCTTTCGCTAACGCATATTGCACCATGCACGAAAATTTCGGTTTCCAACCCTGTTTTTGCAAATTCCGCTATATCCTCTTTGGGTAGCTCTCGGGCGATAACCGCCCTTGTAAACCCAAGGTTCTTTAGGTATATTGCATCTAAATACGAATGTATGCGCATTTGGGTGCTTGCGTGCAAGGCAATGGGTAATTGGGGAAATTTTTCCCGTATTGCCTTAACCAACCCCAAATCCTGCAGGATAAGCGCATCGGGCTGTACCTTATCTGCCAAGAAATCTATATATTCCAAGGCGGGGGCAAATTCCTTATCTAAAATAAGGGTGTTTAAGGTAATATGCATTCCTACGTTGGCATTGCGGCAAAGCTTGCCTGCCTTTATAAGCTCCTCGCTGTTAAAATTGCAGGCGTTTATTCGGGCGTTAAAAGCGCTTCCGCCAAGATAAACCTCGTCGGCACCTGCGTTTATAGCCGACTTTAGCGCTTGGGGCGACCCTGCGGGGCACAACAGCTTGGGCATATTACTCACCTCCCTTAAAAATCTACCCTATTATATATCTTTTTTGTTAATATGTCAAATATTGCGCTCTGTTTTACATAAAACCCTATAAAAAGCTATTGAAAACAGGGGCAAAATGTGATAAGATTATATAGAATATACGCATTGGAGGATAACCATGATTTCCAACCCCACTTTTATAGAAAACGAAGGCGGCAGACAAAACGGCTACGACCTGTTTTCCCGCCTGTTAAAAGATAGAATTATATTGCTTTTTAACGAAATTAACGATGATTTAGCCTGCAGCATCGTAGGTCAGCTTTTGTTCTTAGAAGCGCAGGACCCCGATAAGGATATTACAATCTATATCAATTCCCCCGGCGGCAGCGTTTCGGCAGGCTTTGCTATTTACGATACTATCCGCAGTATAAAGTGCGACGTTTCTACCGTTTGTGTTGGCTCGGCTTGCAGTATGGGCGCGTTTTTGCTTGCCGCAGGCACCAAGGGCAAGCGTTATGCGTTGGAAAATTCCGAGGTAATGCTGCATCAGGTTATCGGCAGTGCAGGCGGTCAGGCGTCCGACGTTATTATCGCCGCCAACTTTGCCCGCCGCACTAAGGATAGAATTAACCGTATCCTTGCCGAAAATATCGGCAAGCCTATAGAGGTTATCGCTCAGGATACCGAACGCGATAATTGGATGTTCGCCGAGGATGCTCTTGCCTACGGCGTTATAGACGAAATTATAAAACCCAAAAACTAAAAAAGGCTTAATTATGTTCGCAATAACCGCATTAAAGGTTTTAATGATGATAGCCTACGGCGTGCCGGGGTATATTCTCGTTAAAACCAAGCTGGTAGGGCAGGATTCCGCAAAGGTTTTTGCAAAGCTTTTGCTTTACGTTTGCTCTCCCGCGCTGTGTATACAAACCCTAAATTCCGTCGATTGCACAAAAGAAAATCTTATATCAATGGGTATATTCTTTTTTGCGGCGCTGTTCGCGCAGATAGCGGTAATTTTAATTTATACCCTTCTGTTCCGCAAAAAGGTAAAAACCGATAAAGGCCACAAGGTCTGCGCCGTGGCAGGCGCCTGCGGCAACGTTGGATTTTTGGGCGTGCCCTTGCTAAAGTTTTTGTTCCCCGAAAACCCCGAGATTATATTGTATTCCGCAATGTTTTCTATAACCATGAACATTATCGGCTGGACCTTGGGTTTGCTTTTAATGACAGGGGACAAAAAGTACATAAAGCTTAAAGCAATAATTATAAACCCGTCGGTTATTGCTTTTTTGGCGGGAATGTTGCTTTTTGTAACAAAAACCAAATTGCCTGCATTTCTTGCCGAATACGTTAATATGCTGGGCACCCTTTCCACCTTTGTGTGTATGACAGTTTTGGGTATGCGCTTGGCAACAAAAAAGCTTTCCAACGTGTTCCTTAACAAAAGGGTTTACCCCGGCGCAATTTCAAAGCTGTTCTTCTTCCCCCTGATAATTCTCGGCATATTTATGCTTTTGCCGGTAGAACCTGAAGTTCGCGCCGCCGCATTTGTGCTTGGCAGCTGTCCCGCGGCAACAATGATACAAGGCTTGGCGGAATCCTTTGACGGCGATTCCGAAACCGCCGCAAACATTATACTTTTTACAAGCATAACCTGTATATTAACAATTCCTTTGCTATGGAGCTGTTATAACCTTATTTTTTAGGAGTAAATTATGAAAAAGACTGTTGCAATAATCTTTGGCGGAGAATCCTCGGAATACGACGTAAGCTGTGTTTCGGCGGCAAACGTAGCCGAAAACATAAACCCCGACCTGTTCGAAACCGTGCTTGTGGGCATCACCAAGGACGGCAAATGGTGGGTGTTTAACGGCAGCACCGACGATATGCGTAACCATATTTGGGATACCAAGCAATCTCTGCTTACCCCTGCGGTAATATCCCCCTGCAAGGCGCACCACGGTATTATCACCTTCGACGGCGCCAACGGCAGCTTTAACATTATACATATCGATATCGTGTTCCCCGTGCTTCACGGCAAAAACGGCGAGGACGGCACTATGCAAGGTCTTTTAGAGCTTTCGGGTATCCCCTACGTAGGCTGTAACACCTATGCATCTGCGGTTTCTATGGATAAAGCGGCAACCAAAACCATCTGCGACGAGGCAGGTATCCCCGTTGTGCCCTTTATCACCGCAACCAAAAATTGCAACCAAAGCCTTTTGGTTCAAAAGTGCGAGGACAGATACAGCTACCCCGTGTTTGTAAAGCCCGCCAACGCAGGCAGCTCTGTGGGTATAACCAAGGCAAAGAACAAGCAAGAGCTTATAAAGGGCATAGAGCTTGCCTTTAAGCACGACAGCAAGCTGCTTATCGAGCCCAATATCGTGGGCAGGGAAATAGAGGTTGCGGTTTACGGCAACCAAAAGCCCTTTGCTTCGGTTTGCGGCGAAATTGTTCCCAACAGCGATTTTTACGATTACGAAACCAAATATATATCCGATGCCGCCGATTGCATTGCCCCCGCAAGCCTTGACGAAGCAACGGCAAACAATATCCGCACCCTTGCAATAAAGGTTTATAACGCCTTGGGCTGCAGCGGCTTTTCCCGCGTGGATTTCTTCCTTACCGAAGACGGAGCATATCTAAACGAAATAAACACTATCCCCGGCTTTACGCCTATTAGTATGTACCCCAAGCTTATGGCGTGTGCGGGAATAAATTACAGCGACCTTATAACCAAATTACTTTCTCTTGCCGAAGGAGAAGAATAATGAACAAACTGCCTATCGGTGTATTCGATTCCGGCTTGGGCGGTCTTACCGCCACAGGTCATTTGCGCAGTATTCTGCCTAACGAAGATATTATATATTTCGGCGATAACGCCCGCATTCCTTACGGCACAAAATCCCCCGAAATTATACTTAAATTTGCATTGCAGGATACAAAGTTTCTGCTTTCCAAGGGTGTAAAGGCTATCCTTATTGCCTGCGGTACCGTAAGCTCTAATTGCCTAAACGAGGTTGCCGCCTTGGCAGATATCCCCGTGGTGGGGGTAATTAACGCCGCCGCAAGGGCGGCTGCCGCCGTAGCAAAGCAAGGCAAAAACAGCGTTGCCGTGCTTGGTACCAACGCCACTATAGAAAGCGGCGCTTACGAAACCGCATTGCGTAATATGGGTGTAGAAAGTGTTATTAACCGCGCCTGCCCTATGTTTGTGCCCTTGGTAGAAAACTGGCACCCCACCGCCGAAGATATTGCCACCAACGCCGTTGTTTCGGAATATATTTCTCCCGTGGGCGCACAAAACCCCGATGCGGCGATTTTGGGCTGTACCCATTATCCCTTGCTTTCAGAGGTTATAAAAAAATACCTGCCCAACACACAGCTTATAAGCTCGGGTGTTTGCGCCGCAGAGGAATTAAAGGCGATATTAACCCAAAAGGGCTTGCTTAACACCGCAGGGGGTAAAACCGAATTTTACACCAGCGGCGGGGCAGAAGCCTTTGTAAGCAACGCAAAGCTGTTTTTAAAGGGCGAAAGCTGCAACACCGCACAGCATATAGATATAGAAAAATATTAAAGGACAAAAAATGAAAATTCCCATAGATATTCACATTCGAAGCGAGCGTATTTATTGCGATATAGTGCGCCGCGGCGAAACCGCCGACCACCCCGAAACCGACGATTTCAACGTGGCGGGCACCTTAAAAAAGAAAAAAGACGGTTACAGAATAGAGTTTTCCGAAGCAGGGGATATAAAAACCCTTATCGATACCTTCAACGACGAAACCGTTAGCATAAACCGCATTGGGGGCATAAATTCCCATATGGTATTTGCGCCAAATTCTACCCATACCTGCATTTGCAACACCGAGCTTTTCCCCGTGCAAATGCGGGTTCGCACAAAGCGGTTGGAAAACACTATTTCTATGGAGGGCGGCAAATTAGATATCGCCTTTACCATAGAGGTTGTGGGCAACCTTGCCGAAAAAAACCGCATAACCTTTTCCGTATCCCCCGATAAAAGTATACTTAGGTCGTAAAGGATAAAAATATGGCTATTAAAACACCAAAGGACAGCGTAATATTGCTCCCTGCCGACGTTTTGCAGGGTATTAAAAACGCCACCGCCGACGAGCTTAAAATATTAATATATTTCTTTGCCAACCCCGAAGCCGAAATTGCCGTTGCGGCACGGGATTTGGAAATAACCTTGGCAAATGCAGAAAAAGCGGTGGCCTTTTGGCGTGGCGCAGGTGTTTTTGCCGATGCAGAGCCCAAGCCCAAAAAGACCACCGCCGATACAAGCGCTTACCGCAACTATACCAGCGAGGATATTAACAACGCCTTGGCAGAAAAGAACGAATTCGTTATGATAAAGGGCATAGCCGAGCAATCCTTGCAAAAGGTAAACCTTACCAAAAACGATTTAAGCGCACTTTTGTATCTTTACGATTTCGCGGGTATTCCCGCCCCCGTAATTTGCGGTGTTATAACCGATTGCTGCGCCAACGAAAAGGCAAATATGCAGTACATATACAAAAAAACCCTTGCCCTTTACGAGGACGGCATCGACAGCTACGATAAATTAGAGGCTTACTTTGTTCGCCGTAAGGAAATTAACAGCCAAATCGGCAAGCTTCGCAAGCTTATCGGCGCAGGGGACAGAGCCCTTACCTCAAAAGAGAAAAAGCTTTTCGATTGCTGGTTCGGCGATTGGGGCTTCGATTTCGATATAGTTAAGCATGCCTACGAAATAACCGTTGACAACACGGGTAAGTTTTCCACCACCTATATGAATTCTATTTTACGCCGTTGGAACGAAAGCGGGTTCCAAACCGTAGAGGACGTTAATAACGGCGAGGCAAGCCGTCAATCGGGTGTGGAACACAGCTTCGAGGGCGACGAATTTATTACCGCCGCATTAAAACGCGGTTTCGAGGATTAAAGAGGTTTAAAATGACAGTAAGCGAAGCCTTAACAATAAAAGAAGAAGCCCGTATGGAAGCCTTAGATGCGGCAAAGCAAAAGCGCGATGAGCTTTACAAAAAAATGCCTGCAATAAGGGTTATCGATAAGCAGTTAGAGGCGTTGCCCTTTAGGTTGTTCGGCGGCGAAAGCAAAGAATCCTTGGCGGCAGAAGCAGAACAGCTTAACGCTCGCCGTGCCGATTTAATAAAGCTTTTGGGCTTAGAGCCTAATTACGATACCCCCCTGTTCCAATGTAAGGAATGCGACGACAGCGGCTATACCGACGGCTTAAAGGTTTGCCAATGCATAAAAAATATGGTGGCAAACAGCCGCTATACCCAAAGCAGTCTTGCAAAGGGGTTAATAGATAAAAGCTTCGATAATTTTTCCCTATCATATTATCCCGAGGAAAATGGCAGAACCCAAATGGAGGGCATTTTAAGGGGCTGTAAGCGCTATGCCGAAAGCTTCCCCAACGATTCCTCGGCGGGCTTGCTGTTTATAGGCGGCACCGGCTTGGGCAAAACCCACCTTTCCGCCGCAATCGCCAACGCCGTTGCCACACGGGGATATTCGGTTGTTTACGAATCTGCCCAGCAGATTTTCGATACCTGCGATGCGGTTCGCTTTAACCGTATGGATATTGCCGAAAAGGAAAAATACGAAAAATGCGCCCTGCTTGTTATCGACGATTTAGGGGCAGAATGCATAACCCAATACAGCGTGGCTTCCACCGCAAGCCTTATAGATAACCGCATAGTTAACGGTAAAGCAACCATAATAAACACTAACCTTACCCCCGATAAGATTAAAAAAACCTACGGCGAGCGTTTAATTTCCCGTTTGCTTGGCGAATTTAGGGTTTTGCAGTTTGTGGGCAAGGATATAAGAATGCAGAAGATAAATAAATGATGAAGAAGATTAATTTATACACCGACGGTGCCTGCAAGGGTAACCCCGGCGCAGGCGGCTGGGCGGCTATTTTGGAATACGAGGGCAGAGAAAAAGAGCTTTTCGGCGGCGATAAATCCACCACCAACAACCGTATGGAGCTTATTGCGGCAATCGAGGGCTTAAAAGCCCTTAAAGAGCCCTGCAGCGTAACCCTGTATAGCGATTCCCAATATCTTGTAAACGCCATAAATAAGGGTTGGCTTGAAAGCTGGCAGGCAAAGGGCTGGAAGAAGGCAGATAAATCTAAGGTTCTTAACGACGATTTGTGGAAAGAGCTTGTGGCGCTTTTAGATACCCACACCGTAGAGTTTATATGGGTTCGCGGCCACGACGGCCACGCCTATAACGAGCGTTGCGATGCCCTTGCAAGCGGCTATGCCGAGAAATTGTTGGAGCTATAATGAAAAAACTTAAACTAAAAAACTTTTTGCTGTTAACTATAGCGGGCGCAATAAACGCATTCGGCGTGGTTATGTTTTTAAGCCCCGTTTCGCTTTACGACAGTGCAATTTCGGGTACCTCTATGCTTTTGGGGCAGGTAACCCCCTTGTCTTTGTCGGTGTTCCTGCTTATTTTAAACGTGCCGCTGTTTCTGTACGGCTTAAAAAAGCAGGGGGCGGAATTTACGGTTTACGCTATTTATACCGTTGCAATGTATTCGCTTTTTGCTTGGATAATAACCGATATATTGCCCGTTGACGTTACAACGGCTTCGCCCTTTGCGGGGAACGAGCTTATTTTGTGCGCCATATTCGGTGGCATAATCTCGGGGGCAGGCAGCGGTCTTGCTATCCGCTTTGGCGGCGCAATGGACGGTGTAGAGGTTTTGGCGGTTATTTTTGCCAAGCGCATAGGCATAACCGTGGGCACCTTCGTTATGGTTTATAACGTTATCCTTTATATTGCGGCGGGTATAGTTACAAACAGCTGGATATTACCGCTTTATTCTATCGTTTCCTACGCGGCGGCGCTAAAAACTATCGACTATATGGTAGAGGGCTTCGATAGGTCAAAATCCGCAATGATTATTACCTCAAAGCCTAACGAGGTTGGCAAGGCGCTTTCGGATACCTTCGAAAGCGGTATGACCTTAATGAAGGCAAAAGGGTTCTATTCCAATGCCGAA
This sequence comes from Clostridia bacterium, assembly GCA_017560285.1. Taxonomy (GTDB): domain Bacteria; phylum Bacillota; class Clostridia; order Oscillospirales; family CAG-382; genus Coliplasma. The sequence goes on along the minus strand of JAFYOG010000133.1, from coordinate 3,955 downwards.
ACCACCTGTATTTACTTTATAGTAAACCGTTTTCAGGTTGGCAAAATGAAGCGCATTGTCCACGAAATCGACCCCCGCGCCTACATATCCATAACCGAGGTCGCCAACGTGTTCAGCTCTAACGCAGATAAATAAAAACATAAACGGCAGGGAATAAACCCTGCCGTTTGTTGTTGCTCTATGTTTTCTTTTTCCGCTTGAATATTGCAACTGTTACTGCCGAACCGATAATTAAAGCCAAGCCGATAATGCCTACAAGATAAAGAGCGTTACCGTTTTTGTCGGTTTCGTCGCCCGTTGCAGTGGATACATCGGTATTCGGGTCCTTACTGTTTTCTGTAACGTCTTTGCTTTCGTTATCTGTGGTTTCAGATGGGGAAGAATCGCCTTTAAAAATGGGTTCGTCGCTGTTCACTTCTTCGTTTAAATATTCATAGATATTTTGAATATTATTAACCGTACTGCAACCTGCGATTATGGGTCGGGGGCATGGAATACCGCAACAGTTATCGCCCGCTATAAAAAACGGAAAGTCAGGGTATTCTTTTTCGTATTCGGCTTTTATTTCCCAATATGCTTTATCTTCCAATACCCACCAATCGGAAATTTCTTTTAATTTTTCGTTGCTGTAAATATAATCTGTTTCGGTTTCTAATGCGGGATTATAATAACCTATGGGTATCGCAACTTGCTTGCCTTGATGGTTAATTAAAAAGCACAACCCAATATTACTCTGTCGGATAAAAGCAACGTCGGCGGCAGAAACAAATTCCTCTGTGCCGAGAATTTGCTTTATTCTTTCGGCGTGATCCGCATAACTGCAGGATTGCCTAAATCGTGTATCGGAAAAGTGTTCTTGCAAAATCGGTGCAGGATCAATATCGCCGGAAACCACGTTCCCTATTTTGTGAAGAAATATATTTCCTGCGTGTTCACCGTCGGCGGTAACCAATTTAGCGATATATTCGTTGCCTTCGCGCTGTTCTTCTTCGCTTGCTCTATTTGAAACAACCGACGGTTTTAATTCAAAATGATTGGTTACACTGTATTCAAGAAAATCCAAAGTATAGACCTTTGTGATAGTTTCCTTTACAATCGATAAATTTAAGCTTTTAAGAAAATCATATTGGTCGAAGTCTTCGCTTTGCGTCGCTTGGTATAGAAAGTCTTGAACCGATTTTGGTGCGTAAACTCTAACGGTGGCTTCGTTGTCGTCGGCATAACACACCGTAGCAACAGAAAACATCATACAAATTAAAACTAATAAGCACAGTATTGTCTTTTTCATTTCAAAACCTCCTTTTATTTCTTTTACAATCCCAAAATATAGCTTTCGGCGCTTTTTAAGCCGTCGATAGCGGCAGAAATAATACCGCCTGCATAGCCCGCGCCCTCGCCGATAGGGTAAATACCCTTTATGTTGCTTTGTCTATCGTCGCCGCGGGTAATGCGTATGGGCGAGCTTGTTCGGCTTTCCACCGCGGTTATAATGGCGTTGGCGCTGTCAAAGCCTTTTATTTTTTTGCCGAAATCCTTTAAAGCCTCTTTAAAGGATGCGTTAATTTCGTCTGAAAACAGTGTGGAAATATCGCAATATCTAACACCCCTTGGGTAAGTGGGGGCAATATGCCTGGTAAGGGGCGCGTGGGTGCCCAAATATTCGCCCACAAACATAGCGGGTGCGGTAAAATCCTTTCCGCCAAGGTTAAAGGCCTTTTGCTCTAAATCCTCGCGGTAATCGAACCCTGCAAAAATATCGTCACCTAAATCGGAGGGCAATATTTCGCACAAAATAGCCGCGTTGGCGTTCATTCCGTCGCGGGCGTGGTAGCTCATACCGTTGGTAACAAGGTAACCCTCCTCGCAGGATGCGTTAACCACGTGCCCGCCGGGGCACATACAAAAGCTGTAAACCGTTCTTCCTGTTTTACAATGGGTAAAAAGCTTATATTCCGCAGGGGGAAGAAAACGCATATCGCCGTTTTCGCCGTATTGCGATGCGTTTATCATTTCCTGCGGGTGCTCTATTCTAAACCCAACCGAAAATGGCTTTTTCTCTATATCTGCGCCGTGGTGGTAAAGCATTTTTGCAATATCCTTTGCCGATTGCCCCGTGGCTAAAAACAAGCTGTCGGTTTTAATTTCCTTGCCGCCTGCAATAACAGCGCAAATCCCTTCGCCGTCGGTAACAATATCGGTTAACGGGGTTTCAAAAAGAATTTCCCCGCCTAAGGCTATAATTTCGTTGCGAATATTCTCTACCACACCCCGCAAAAGGTCGGTGCCTATGTGGGGCTTGGCAATATACATTGTTTCGGCAGGCGCACCTGCGGCAACAAGCTCCTTTAAAATATATTGACCTCTAAACCCCTTGTCCTTAACCAGCGTGTTAAGCTTGCCGTCGGAAAAAGCGCCTGCGCCCCCTTCGCCAAACTGAATATTAGAGTTCGGGTTAAGCTCGCCCCCTGCAAAAAACGCATCTACGTCCTTTTTGCGTTGGTCGCCCCGCTTGCCGCGCTCTAAAACAATGGGCTTTAACCCCTGCCGCGCAAGCATTAACGCCGCAAAAATACCGCCGGGGCCAAACCCTGCAACCACAGGGCGGTGCTTTGGCATATTCTTCGCCGCGGGGAATATATATTCCTCCTCGGGGGGCAAAACGGTGCCGCCGCATTTTTGCGCAACTGCTTCTTCGTTGCCCTTAACAAAAATATCTACGGTATAAACGAACTTTGCCTTGTTGCGGCGGGCGTCAAGTGATTTTTTGCGTATTTCGAAGCTAAAATCGGTGGTTCCTATTAAATTGCCGATAAAATCGGAAAGGGAGGTGTTGTCCTCCCTTGGTGTCCGCGCAAAATTAATTCTTATCATTTTATATTCTTGTCCATCCAAGCCTTATAATCGTTATAAAGCTGAACAGAACCGGGGTGGCCGCAGAAAGCGGTGGTGCCGGGCTTGTTAAACATACCCGTGTATTGGTAAATAAGTATTTCGTCAACGTAGGGGGAAATGCTGGTAATCTGTCTTTCAATGCGTTCCATAGCCGCAGGGTAAAGGGCGCTCTTATAAACGTCGCCTTCAAATTCAAACACTTCCATATCTGCCCAAAGCGCGCTTCTGCCCGCTTTGTCGTGGGCTTTGCGAAGGCTTTCGTAATAAGCAGGGGTCTGCTCGGGCAGTGCCTTGCGAACGCCTATTTCGTCCTGATATGCAATAATATCGCAATCTAACGATTCCAACTGGGCAATATATTTATCGTCTGCCTTAAGGCTGTTTGTGCCGTAGGGGGCAATAAGAACCTTTAGCTTGGGGTCAATAGCCTTACCAAAGGCGGTATAATCGTTAACGTATTTAATAAACGCTTCGTCGTAATAGGGGTAAATGCCGGTTTCATCGGGCAAATACCAGCCATAGAATGATTCATACTTGCCGTACTTTGCATAAAGCTGTTCCATAGCCTTAAAAGCGCGGGCTTGAATTTGGGGGCTTGTCATATTTTCGTAGGTGTGTGTCCAAACGCCGTAAAAGCCGGTGGATACAAAAACCTTAATGCCGTTTCTTTCCGCCGCACGCATTAAAGCACCCATAGGGTCCTTTGCGCCCATTTTTGCAAAGGGGAAAATGTCGGTATCGAAATAGCTTTCGTTCCAATCCTCGTATGCAATGGCAGATGCCAAAAGAACAATGTATTTCATCCCAAGGGATGCAATCTCGTCTACCTTAGTTTCCCATTGCTCGTCCGAAAAATGACGGCAGATAGGGTTCCAATACTTACCCTCGGGGATATTGTGGTGGTGAAATTCAAACCAGGTACCGTTAATAGGCTTTAACATTTTAAAATTCCTTTCAATAGGTCATTCTTGCTTTTAGAATAGCATTAAACAAGCTGTTTTTCAAGCCCTTTTCTATTTCTTGCCGAAATTTTTATGCAATATGGGCGAAACCCGCTTATATA
>JAFYOG010000132.1 GCA_017560285.1 Clostridia bacterium | reverse complement strand
TGGTGGAGCCGAGGGGAATCGAACCCCTGTCCGAAAACCTATTCACGGTGCTTTCTACGAGCGTAGTCCGTCTTTGGGATTCCCCTTCTGCATTGCCGATGGACAGGCTATGCAGAACGGTAGCTTCATTAGTTCATGGAAGGGCTCAAAGCTTTGCCCAACACACGTTCACCGCTAAGTGACGCCGTAGCCAAGGCCGCGGTGCTCCTTGGTACGACGGAAGCTGCAATTAAGCAGCTACTGCTAATTTGTTATTGTTAGCGTTTAATTTTAAAGTGCACATTTTAAAGAGGTTATGCGCCTCTGCTCGCTTACTCCGCTTCAAAATCCCCGTCGAAACCTTTACGGCCCCATAAGTGGTTTTTGCGGTTTATTTTGTTAGTATTGCGCTTATTTCGTTTTTCATTGCCCTAACCAAAGCATCGGCGTGTGTTGGGGTGTGGGTAAAAAACACACATTCGGCATCGGTCTTGGCGTTATCATAAAGGTTTATGGCGTAAGTGATACGGTCATAAACGTCGGTGGGGGCAAAATAACCCAAATATTCGTTGGTAAAGGGGGATAAGGTTTTTAAAAGCTCAAAGGGCTTGTAGCCCTTGTTTTGCGCTAAAAATCTAAAGTCGATTTCGTACCAGCCCTTGCGGATAGCAGTTATGTTCTGCTGCCAAAAAGCATAACCGTGGGCGTGCATATAGGGGTGAATAATATCCCTTACGTAAATAGTATCGGTTAAAATATGAACGTAATATCCCCAAAACAGCGATTTTTTAAAATTATCGGCTTCGGGCAAAACATATTTGCTGTAAAATTCCTTGTTATCTAAAAAACGTTGCTCGTAGGAAACGTCGTCCCGCTTCCAATGGGAAATATCTTTGCTGGGAAGATAGGTAAAATCGTCTACCATTCTGCCGCTGTCGGGGGCGATTGCCCCTGCGTAATAGGCGGCTTCGTTAAGGTTTGGTATTAAATTTTTAACCTGCTCTGCCACCCTAAGGTGCATTATCCAAGTAGACATTAATAGTTCCCTTTATCTGCCCGTTCTATTTCGCGCTTGGCAGATTTTTCTGCCTCTACGGCGCGTTTATCGTAAAGCTTTTTACCCTTGCAAAGACCTATTTCCATTTTTGCCCATCTTCCGCTAAAATATATGGAAAGCGGAATTAAGGAATAGCCCTTTTGACCAACCAGCCCAAACAGCTTATCTATTTCCTTGCGGTGCATAAGCAGCTTGCGGGGGCGGTAAGGGTCACGGTTAAAAATGTTGCCCTTTTCGTAGGGGCTAATGTGTATGCCATAGGCAACAAGCTCGCCCTTATCTATACGGCAAAAGGAATCCTTAAGGTTAACCCTGCCGCAACGCAGCGATTTAACCTCGGTGCCGAAAAGCTCTATGCCGGCTTCGAACTTATCTTCTACAAAATATTCGTGATATGCGGCGCGGTTACCCGCAACGTCCCTTTTTGGTCCGGACATAAAAGCTCTCCTTTCGTCTGGTGTTCCTTTTAATTATACCTAAAATTATAAAAAAATCAATTATTAATTTCTGCCAAACCCAGCATAGCCTCGAAGCAAGGGGCATCGCTGTTGGCATTATATGCAAACACAAGATTATTGCTGCCGCTTTTTGCCAGCGAAAGCTTTAAGCTGTCGCCCAAAACAGCCTCGTGCTTAAAGATTATTACCACCGATTTTACGTATTGGTTTTTGGTATCATAATCGATTATATCCATTGCAATATCGGGATATACACAGTTGTTAAGATGGTTGTTTTCGTCTAAATCCGAAAGCCGAACCACCCGCATCCCAAGTTCTTGGGGAACGGTTTCGCCGCTTAT
>JAFYOG010000131.1 GCA_017560285.1 Clostridia bacterium | reverse complement strand
GCGATACAAAACGCGGCGTTGTTTATGGTATGAACGCGGTGATATTTGTTTGCCCGTTCCGCAAGAAGCTTTATAAGGTCTTCCCTTGCCATATCGCTTTCGGCAATTTCCTTTGCCCACACAGCCTCTTTATAAAAACGGCTGTTTTGGGGAATAACCGCCAAGGCGGTTTGGAAGGCTTTATCGAAATCCTTTTGGGTAAAGGCGGCGGCGATTAGGGCGGCGAAGAACATTTCGCCGTAGATGCCGTTTTTGGTGTGGGTAAAGGCGGCGTCGGTATATGCCATTTTTGCGGCAAGCTTAGGCTTACCTGCGGCGAGGTAGCCGAAAGCATCGGCGCGGATTTGGGCTCCTATCCATTCCCGATAGGGGTTTAGATAGGTGCTTACCTTTTCCCTTTTTAAAATTTCTGCGGCGTTTTCGGGCTTTATAGCATAAAGGCATTCGTCCACGTTTACAAAATTTAGGTAGGATTGAATTTCGGCAGTGAAGATAACGTGGTAGGGCACCTTACGCAACCAATGGAAGCCAACGTCCCAGCTATCGAAATTTACCCCTTTATCCTTTACAAGCAGATAATTAAGCACGGTGAAGCGGGTATCGTCGTCGATGGGCATACCCTTAATTAATTCGTCGGTTGCCAAGCCTTCGTTGCGTTGGTTGCCCGAAACGGTGGGAAAATAGCCCTTTATGGGATATTTGTTTGCGTTTTTGTACCAATCGATAATTTTTTCGGAGCTCCAAGCCTCGCAGGGCTGACCAAGGGCACAGCCGATACATCTGCCAAGCCAAGCACCGTGGAAATAATCTAAATCGACGTTTTGGTATTTATCGTCGGGGATAGAAGCGATATCGCTTTCGGCGAAAATTTCTTCTAATTCAGAGGGTTCGGTATAGGGATAATCGGGCTTTTGGGGCAGATTTATAATTTGGTTATAAATATCCAAAAGCTGTTCTTTATCGGAAAAATCCAAGGCATCGATTTTTTCGCGCCAGAATTTTATATCGATAGCTTTGCCTTCATCGGAAAGCTGAGTAAGTTCATCGGTTACCAAATGCTTTAGTCTGCCTGCGCCTGCCATAATAGCTGCTCCTTAATTAAATTTTATTGGTTTGATAATATCACAGCGTTTTTTAAAATTCAATAGTTATTTGAATTTTTTTATTAAAAGCTGACAACAATAAAAACACAATAAATTAACGGAGGTTTTTGTATGTCCCCTAAAGAATTGCTTTATATTGAAGACGCATTAGGCCACACCCAGCAGATTAAAAACGTTTGCACCGATTTCAGCACCCAGCTGCAGGATACCGAGCTTAGCAATTTTGTGCAACAGATTGCCCAAAAGCAACAGCAGGTATTTGAAAAGTTTTACGGCTTGCTTTAAAGGAGGATATTATGCAGGATAAGGTTATAATGGACAACATTCTTACAAGCGTAAAAAATTGTTGCGATATTTTTATGCACGGTACTATCGAATCGCCCACACCCAACGTTAACAGTACCTTTAAGCAAGCCCTTAACGAGGCGTTGTGTATGCAAAAGGAAATTTACGACAAGATGGCGCAAAAAGGTTGGTACCCCACCCAAGCGGCACAGCAACAGCAGATTATGCAGACAAAGCAGAAGTACCAAAATTAACAGAAAAAGCCGACGTAACCGTACGTCGGCTTTGTTTTTTATTATATATCTATATAATTGGTAAACTGCATAGGCAATCTAT
>JAFYOG010000130.1 GCA_017560285.1 Clostridia bacterium | reverse complement strand
CGAAACACCCAGCAATAAAAGGGCGGTTACAACCAATAAAAGAACTTTTTTCATCTGTTTTCTCCTGTCTGTTAAGCTCGCTTGCTTAATTTCTTTGCAAGCGGGTTTAATCGGCCGGCTAAAAACTGCTTCGGCTGTGGGATTTATCTATAAAAATCGCGGATTTCACGTCGATTTCCAATTTCCCTCGAATACGATAATAACACAACAAAATGCAACTGTCAACAAAATTGTAGATAAAATACGGTAAATTTTTCGGTGTGTCGATGTACACAAAAAACAAAAAGGAAGCGGCTAAACGCTTCCTTTTATATTATATAAGTTATTTGCTAAGCAATGCCTTTGCATCGTCGGTGCAAGCCGCAATAAGTGCATCCGCCTCGCTGTCGCTTTCTGCGCGGGCAAGGATATATGCCTTAATCTTGGGCTCGGTACCCGAGGGACGAATAATAACCGCACTGCCGCCTTCAAGCTCGTAATAAAGCATATTGCTTTCGGGCAAGCCTGTGGGGGCTTCGGTTCCGTCTGCGTATTTAATAATGCCGGTGGCATAATCGCGTACCGCGGTAACCTTCTTGCCGCCGATGGTATCAATCGTTCTGCTTCTAACGTCAGCCATGGTTTCGCCCATCAATCCCATGGGGTCAATACCGGTTATCTTAACGTTCAAAACGCTTTCGCGGTAAATGCCGTATTCTGCATAAATGTTTTGCAACGCTTGGTAAACGGTTCTGCCCTCTGCATAATGACTGCAAACCATTTCTGCCGCAAGCATACTGCCTGCAACGGCGTCCTTATCTCTTGCATAGCCTGCAGAAAGATATCCTTGGCTTTCCTCATAACCGAAAATAAAGGTCTTGCTGCCGTCTGCAGTCCATTCCTTAATCTTTTCGCCAATGTATTTAAAGCCGGTAAGAACGCTAATATGGTCAACGCCGTTCTTTTCGCATATAGCATCAAAAAGGTTAGAGGAAACAACCGATTTAATAGCGCACGCGTTGGCGGGCATATTGCCGGTTCTCTTTCTAATGCGAATAATGTGGTCTATAAGCAACGCGCCTATCTGGTTGCCGTTAAGTGCAAAGAATTCACCCTTGTCGTTCTTTATAGCAAGCCCAATTCTGTCTGCATCGGGGTCGGTTGCAATAATAGCGCCGCAATCAACGCCAAGCTCGTCAAGCTTCTTAACAGCTTCTTCAAAGCATTCTCTGTTTTCGGGGTTGGGGGATGCAACGGTGGGGAAGTCGCCGTTGGGAATCATCTGGCTGTCAATAGTAATAAGCTTGTCTATACCGCAACGCTTTAAAACCTCGGGAACAAGCTTGTATCCGGTGCCGTGCAACGCGGTGTATGCCAAGCCTACGCTGTTGCCGTACTTAACGGTGTTTTCGGAATCAAGTCTGCAATCCAAAACGGCATTAAGGAACGCTTCGTCGCATTCTTCGCCAATTATAATAAGCAAGCCCTTGGCTTTTGCTTCGTCAAGATCCATTTTCTTAACACCCTCGAAAATATCGGTTGCCGCCGCCTTGGCAGAAACAACGCTTGCGTGTTCGGGGGGCAGCTGTGCGCCGTCTTCCCAATAAACCTTGTATCCGTTATATTCCTTGGGGTTGTGTGAGGCGGTAATGTTAATACCTGCAATGCAGTTATAGTGAAGTATAGCAAAGGAAAGCTCGGGGGTGGGGCGAATACCGTCAAACAAATATACCTTAATTCCGTTTGCGGTAAGCACGCTTGCGGCGGTTTTGGCAAACAGCTCGGAATTGTTTCTGCTGTCATAGCAAACGGCAACGCCTCTTTCGCATCCGTCTGCAGAAATAACAAGCTCTGCCAAGCCCTGTGTGGTTTGACCAACGGTATAAACGTTCATTTTAGAAATACCAACGTCCATAGTGCTTCTTAAACCTGCGGTACCAAAGCTCATGGGAATAGCGAATCTTTCCGCTATAGCATCTTCGTTGTTCTGTATTGACAATAATATTTTTTGGGTATCAACGTCCACTTTGTCGGAGTAAAGCCATCTTTCAAATTCTTTCTTCATAGTTCTTGCTCCTTTTTCGTATATGAAAATTTAAATTTTTGTTAAAGCTTCTTCCAAAGCCTGAGCCAACTGGTCGGGGCAGGAGGTGGATTTAAAGCCGCAGGTAATACCCTTGCACTTGGCAATAATATCCTCTGCCTTGCTTCCTTCGCACAAAGATGCAATGCCCTTAAGATTGCCGTTACAGCCACCCATAAAAGAAACGTTCGTTACAATATGGTTTTCGTCAATGTCAAAACCAACGCTTCTGCTGCAGGTTCCGCTGTTTCTTCTGTCGAATCTCATCAAAAACTCTTCCTTTATATTATATATAGTGCTTATGCATTCATTATAACAAAATAATTCTATTTGTAAATGGTTTTTAATAAATATTTTGTCAATAAAAAGGGAAAATAAATATTTCTTTTTGTTCACAAATTGTTTACAAACATATTTGACAAACTATATTGCAAAACCCTACTATATATGGTATAATCGACTCCGCTTGGTGTGCGATGAAGCTATAGATTGCTGTCAAATGGCAGGTAACTATGGCAGAGTATGTCCGACAATCGGGCGCAGGCTTCGGGCATTTTTTAAGGGTGTTGTACGAAACACCCGGTGCAGTGTACCGCGGCTCTGCCGTCAAATTTCTACATTATTATATTTGGAGGCAAAAACCAATGGCAAAGAAAGACAAGATCAGAATTCGTCTTAAGAGCTACGACCACACCCTTATCGACCGCGCAGCGGAAAAGATTGTTGAAACTGCAAAGCGCAACGGCGCTACCGTTTCCGGTCCTATTCCCCTTCCTACCGATAAGGAAATCGTTACTATTCTCCGTGCTGTTCACAAATACAAGGACAGCCGCGAACAGTTCGAATACCGTACTCACAAGCGTCTTATCGACATCATCAAGCCCTCTAAGGCTTGCGTAGAAGCTCTTATGAGCATCGATCTCCCTGCCGGCGTAGATTTTAACGTCGAACTTTAATTTGTATCAAAATAAGGTTACGTTGACATGCGTATGGCTGTCAACCAATGGCCTAAGGAGGATAATACAATGAAAAAAGGCATCATCGGCAGAAAACTCGGTATGACTCAGCTCTTCGATGAAAAGGGCAAGGTTATCCCTGTAACTGTCATCAACGCAGGTCCCTGTGTTGTGGTTCAGAAAAGAACCAACGAAAAGAACGGCTACGAAGCAGTTCAGCTTGGCTTCTCGGATATTCCCGAAAGAAAGCTCAACAAACCCGAAAAGGGCGCATTCACCAAGGCAAACGTTCAGTTTAAGAAGTATCTTAAGGAATTCCGCCTTGACGATTGCTCCGCTATAAACGTGGGCGACGTAGTTACTGCAGACACCTTCGAAGTTGGTGAAAAGGTAGACATTACCGGTATCACCAAGGGTCATGGCTTCTCCGGCGCTATCAAGAGATGGGGACTCCACAGACTCAGAATGACTCACGGTACAGGTCCTGTACACCGTCAGTCCGGTTCTATGGGTGTTATCGACCCTGCACACATCTTCAAGAACAAGAAGATGGCTGGTCAATACGGTAACGAACGCGTTACCATGCTCAACCTTGAAATTATCAAGATTGATCCCGACAATAACCTCATCGCTGTTAAGGGCGCGGTTCCCGGTGCAAAGGGTGGAATCGTTTACCTCCGCAGCACTGTGAAATAAGCGGAAGGAGGAGTAAGAAATGCCTACAGTTAATGTATTGAACATGGAAGGAAAGGTTTGCGGCGAAGTTGCACTTTCCGAAAAGATTTTCGCTGCTGAAATCAACAACGCAGCAGTTCATTCCGTTGTAAGAGCATATTTGCTCAATCAGCGTCAGGGTACTCAGTCTACTCTTACCAGAAGCGAAGTTCGCGGCGGCGGTAAGAAACCTTGGCGTCAGAAGGGTACCGGCAGAGCAAGACAAGGCTCTATCCGCTCCCCTCAGTGGACCCACGGCGGTATCGCTCTCGGTCCTAAGCCCAGAAGCTATCGCGTAAGCATCAACAAGAAGCTTAAGAAGATCGCTTTGTTCTCGGCTCTCACTTCTAAAGTAGTTTCGAATGAATTGATTGTTATCGACAATATCGCACTCGATTCCTACAAGACCAAGAACATGGTTAACTTCCTTAAGGCTATCAACGTTGATGGCAAGGCTATGATCGTTACCGTTGACGTTAACGAATACGTAGTTGGCTCTGCGGCAAACATCCCCGGTGTAATCACTGCACCTGTTAACACTATTAACGTTTACGACATCCTTAAGTATGACAATATGATCATCTCCAAGGATGCACTTGCTAAACTCGAGGAGGTATATGCATAATGAAATCTGTATACGACATTATCAGAGAACCCGTTATCACTGAAGCCTCCATCCAGAACATGGCTGATAAGAAGTACACCTTCAAGGTTCCTACCTCTGCAAACAAGGTAGAAATCAAGAAAGCTGTTGAAGAAATCTTCGGCGTTCAGGTAGAAAAGGTTTACACCATCACCATGAAGAGAAAGACAAGACGCGTTGGCTACCACGTAGGCAAGACTGCCGAATGGAAGAAAGCCATCGTAAAGCTTACCGCTGATTCCAAGACCATCGAATTCTTCGATAGCTTGATGTAAGAAAGGAGAGAATGTAGAAATGGCAGTTAAGACATATAAGCCTACAACCCCTTCCCGCAGAAACATGACTACACCCTCCTTTGCGGAGATTACTAAGAAGACTCCCGAAAAGTCTCTTATCACCATTCTCAAGAAGAATGCTGGTAGAAATAACACCGGTAGAATCACCGTTCGTCATCAGGGCGGCGGCAACAAGAGAAAGTACAGAATTATCGACTTCAAGCGTGCATACAAGAACGAAGCAAGCAAGGTTCTCGGCATCGAATACGATCCTAACCGTACCGCTTACATTATGCTTCTTGAAGACGAAAACGGCAAGAAGAGCTACGCTCTCGCACCCGATGGTGTAACCGTTGGTACTCTCCTTTACTCCGGTGAACATGCAGATATCAAGCCCGGTAACGTGCTTCCTATCAGCGCAATTCCCGTTGGTACTATCATCCACTCCGTAGAACTTTATCCCGGCCGCGGTGCTCAGTTGGTTCGTTCCGCTGGTGCAGCTGCACAGCTTATGGCTAAAGAAAACGGCATGGCTCAGGTAAGACTTCCTTCCGGCGAAGTTCGTTTCGTTCGTTTAGATTGCCGCGCTACCATTGGTCAGGTTGGCAACCTCGAACACGAAAACATCAAGATCGGTAAGGCAGGTAAGAAGAGACACATGGGCATTCGTCCTACCGTACGCGGTTCTGTAATGAACCCCTGCGACCACCCTCACGGTGGTGGTGAAGGCCGTTCGCCTATCGGTCGTCCCGGCCCTGTTACCCCTTGGGGTAAACCTGCTCTTGGTTACAAGACCAGAAACAAGAAGGCTCGTACCAACAAGTTCATCGTTAAGAGAAGAAATGACAGATAAGAGGAGGATACAACTGTGAGCAGAAGTGTTAAAAAAGGCCCCTTTGTCGAAGCGAAGCTTTATGCAAGAATCGCAGAGATGAACGAAAAGGGCGAAAAAAGAGTTATTAAAACCTGGTCCCGCGCTTCCACAATCTTCCCCGAGTTTGTCGGTCATACAATCGCTGTCCATGATGGCAAGAAGCACGTGCCTGTATATGTTGTAGAAGACATGGTAGGTCACAAGCTTGGTGAGTTCGCTCCCACCAGACGCTTCCCTGGACACTCCGGTTCCAAGACCTCCAATAACTAATGGGCTTGAAAGGAGAAAATACTGTGGAAAATAGAGAAAGCAGAGCATATCTTAAACAACTTCGTGTTACCCCCAGAAAGGTAAAGATAGTGCTCGACCTCATCAGAGGCAAAGACGTTGCAAAAGCATTTGCAATCCTTAAAAACACCAACAAGATGGTTTGCGAAGACATCGAAAAGCTTCTCAAATCTGCTGTTGCTAACGCCGACCACAACTTCGGCATGGATCTCGAAAAGCTCTATGTTGCCGAATGCTTTGTAACCCCCGGCATTCTTAAAAATATGAAGAGAGTTCGTCCCCGCGCTCAGGGCAGAGCCTTCAGAGTGTTCAAGAGAACTTCTCACGTAACTATCGTACTCAGAGAAAGACAGGAGGCGTAAACAATGGGACAGAAAGTTAATCCTCACGGTCTCCGTGTTGGTATAATCAAAGATTGGAGCTCCCGTTGGTATTCCAAGGATGAAACCTTCGGCGATATCATCGTTTCCGACTACAATCTCAGAAAGTACCTTAAAAAGCGTCTTATGCAGGCAGGCGTTCCCACTATCGAAATCGAACGCGACAACAGCCGTGTAAGAGTAATTATCTACTGTGCAAAGCCCGGTATCGTTATCGGTAAGGGCGGCGCTGAAATCGAAAAGCTTAAGAAGGATATCGCAGACTTCCTCAACGTTCCCGCTAACGTTGTAGTTGATGTAAAGGTTATCGAAGTTAAGCAGCCCGACCTCAACGCTCAGCTCGTAGCAGAAAACATTGCTGCACAGCTCGAAAAGAGAATTTCCTTCCGCCGTGCTATGAAGCAGTCCATCGGTAGAACCATGAGACTTCAGGCGAAGGGTATCAAGATCTGCGTTTCCGGCCGTCTTGGCGGTGCAGAAATCGCAAGAAGCGAACACTATCATGAAGGTACAATTCCCCTTCAGACACTCAGAGCCGACATCGACTACGGCTTCTGGGAAGCAAACACCACCTACGGTAAAATCGGTATCAAGGTATGGATTTACAAGGGCGAGGTTCTTCCCGAAGTTAAGCGTTCTTCGGCACGCGAAGGAGGTAAGCGCTAATGTTAATGCCTAAAAGAGTTAAATACAGACGCGTTCACAGAGGCAGACTTACAGGTAGAGCCTACAGAGGTAACAAGATTACCAACGGCTCCTTCGGCCTCGTAGCGACCGAACCCGCTTGGGTAACCAGCAACCAGATCGAAGCAGCGCGTATTGCGATGACCCGTTACGTTAAGCGTGGCGGTAAGGTTTGGATCAAAATATTCCCCGATAAGCCCGTAACCGAAAAGCCTGCTGAAACCCGTATGGGTTCCGGTAAGGGTTCTCCCGAATACTGGGTAGCAGTAGTTAAGCCGGGCAGAGTAATGTTCGAAATGGACGGCGTTAGTGAAGAACAGGCACGCGAAGCTATGCGTCTTGCAATGCACAAGCTTCCCCTTAAGTGTAAGTTTGCCACTAAGGCAGACCTCGAATAATAGGAGGTAGAAGAATTATGACAATTAAAGAAATCAGAGAAATGCCGATTTCCGAACTGCAGAAGAACATTGCAGAACAGAAGGAAGCGCTCTTCAATCTTCGCTTCCAGCATTCTATTAATCAGTTGGACAATCCCATGAAGATTGTTGAAACCAAAAAGACTATCGCAAGACTTCTTTCCGTACTTCGCGAAAAAGAACTTGCAGAAAAAGCATAAGGAGGATAATGTACGATGGAAAGAGCACTTAGAAAAACCAGAGTAGGCATCGTTGTTTCCGACAAAATGGATAAGACGATCGTTGTTGCTATCCGCGATAACGTAAAGCATCCTCTTTATAAGAAGATCATCAAGAGAACCGTTCGTTTCAAGGCCCACGATGAAAACAATATCGCAAACGTAGGCGATAAGGTTATGATCATGGAAACCCGTCCCCTTTCTAAGGACAAGAACTGGCGTCTCGTTGAAATTATCGAGAAAGCTAAGTAATTAGGAGGTACACAATGTTACAGCAAGAGTCTAGACTTAAAGTCGCTGACAACACCGGTGCAAAAGAATTGTTGTGCATCCGAGTTCTTGGCGGTACAGGCAGACGTTATGCCGGCGTAGGCGACGTAATCGTATGCTCTGTTAAAAAGGCTGCCCCCGGCGGCGTAGCAAAGAAGGGCGATGTTGTTAAGGCAGTAGTTGTCAGAACCGTACAGCCCACCAGAAGAAACGACGGTTCCTATGTTCGTTTCGATGACAACGCAGCAGTATTGGTAAAGGAAGATAAGGATCCCGTAGGAACCCGTATCTTTGGCCCTGTTGCAAAAGAACTGCGTGAAAAAGGATACATGAAGATCCTCTCCCTCGCGCCCGAAGTGGTTTAAGGAGGCAGTAAAGATGAGTAAAATGCATGTAAAGACCGGCGATACCGTAATCGTAATCTCCGGCAAATACGCAAACGGCAAGGAAAAGGCTGTAGGTAAGGTTATCGGCGTATCCCCCTCTGAAGGTAAGGTTATCGTTGAAGGCGTACACATCGTTTCCAAGCACGTTAAACCCAGAAGACAAGGCGAAACCGGCGGCATCGTAAAGACCGAAGGTGCTATCTATGCATCCAAGGTAATGCTTTATTGCCCCACCTGCGAAGCAGGTCGCCGTGTTAAGCACGTACGCAGCGCAGACGGCGAAAGAAGCCGTGTATGCGTAAAGTGCGGCGCAACACTTTAATTGCAGGAGGTTAAACAATGTCTAGATTAAAAGAATTTTATAATAGCGATGTTGCTCCTGCGTTGATGAAAAAGTTCAACTACAAGAGCCCTATGCAGATTCCCCGTCTCGATAAGGTTATCATTAACTGCAGCGACGGCGAAGCAAAGGACAACAGCAAGATTATTGATAGCATTATCAACGATCTTACTATGATCACCGGCCAAAAAGCTATCCCCACCGTAGCAAAGAAGTCTGTTTCTAACTTCAAGCTTCGTGCAGGTATGAAGATTGGCGCAAAGGTTACCCTTCGTGCAGAAAATATGTACGAATTCGTTGATAAGCTCTTCAATCTCGCACTTCCCCGTGTAAGAGACTTCAAGGGTATCAACCCCAATGCTTTCGACGGCAGAGGTAACTACTCCATGGGTCTTAAGGAACAGCTCATATTCCCCGAAATCGAATATGACAAGATCGATAAGATCCGCGGTATGGACATTATTTTTGTAACCACAGCAAACACCGACGAAGAAGCGAAAGAACTCCTTTCTCTCCTCGGCGCACCGTTTGCAAAGTAAGGGAGGAAAATTACAATGGCAAAGAAAGCAATGGTGCTTAAACAGCAAAAGAAACAGAAGTTTTCCACCCGTGAATACAACAGATGTAAAATATGCGGCAGACCTCACGCTTATCTCCGCAAATACGGTATCTGCCGTATCTGCTTCAGAGAACTTGCTTACAAGGGCGAGATTCCCGGCGTGAAGAAAGCTAGCTGGTAAGGGAGGAAATAACAATGCAGATTACAGACGTAGTAGCAGATATGCTCACCAGAATCCGCAATGCTAACACAGCAAAGCACGAAACTGTTGAAATTCCTGCCTCCAACTTGAAGAAAGCTATCGCCAAGATCCTTCTCGACGAAGGCTACATCAAGAACTATGATGTTATTGATGACGGCAAGCAGGGTATCATCAAGGTTACCCTCAAGTACGGCGAAAACAAACAGAGAATTATCCAAGGACTTCGCAGAGTTTCCAAACCCGGTCTTCGTATCTACGCTGCAAGCCAGGACCTTCCCAAAGTTAAGAACGGTCTCGGCGTAGCAATCATTTCTACCTCTAAGGGTATTATGACTGACAAAGCAGCTCGTAGCCAGAACATCGGCGGCGAAGTACTTGCGTTCGTATGGTAAGGAGGTAAGAAGATGTCCAGAATAGGCAGAATGACAATTACCGTTCCTGCGGGCGTAAAAGTAGAAGTAAGCGAAGCTAATCTCGTAACCGTTACCGGTCCTAAGGGCACCCTTAGCGAGCAGATCAGCCCCGCTATGATCATCGAAAACGACGGCGCAATCGTGGAAGTAAAGCGTCCTTCCGAAAGCAAGGAGCACAAATCCCTTCACGGCCTTTCCAGAACCCTTATCAATAATATGGTAATCGGTGTTACCGAAGGCTACAAAAAGCAGCTCGAAATCAACGGCGTTGGTTACAGAGCAGCAAAAGAAGGCAAGAAGCTCGTTCTTGGCTTGGGCTACTCCCACAACGTAATTTTCGAAGAACCCGATGGAATTACCTTCGAGGTTCCTAACGCAAACACCGTAATCGTATGCGGTGCAAACAAACAGCAAGTTGGCCAGTTGGCATCCGAAATCAGAGGCAAGAGACCTCCCGAACCTTATCTTGGCAAGGGTATCAAGTATTCTGATGAAAAGATCCGCCGTAAGGCCGGCAAAGCAGGTAAATAAAGGGTAAAGGAGAATAAATAATATGGTAAGTCGCGCAGATAAGAACGCAAAGAGACTTTACAGACATAAAAGAGTCAGAGCCAAAATCTCCGGTACTCCCGTAAGACCTCGTCTTTGCGTATATCGTTCCAATGACAATATCTATGTTCAGATTATCGACGATACTGTTGGTAACACCCTTGTAACTGCTTCCAGCACCGAAAAAACCTTCGAAAAGAACGAAGGCGGCAACGTAGAAGCAGCAATGAAGGTCGGCAAGCTTGCCGCTGAAAGAGCACTCGAAAAGGGTATCACCGAAGTGGTTTTCGACCGCGGCGGTTATCTCTACCACGGACGTGTAAAGGCTCTTGCAGATGCAGCTCGTGAAGCCGGTCTCAAGTTCTAAGGAGGGCATTATGAAGATAGATTACAGCAAACTCGAACTTAAAGAAACCCTCATTGATACTAAGAGAGTTTCCAAAACTGTAAAAGGCGGTCGTATCGCACGTTTCTCCGCACTCGTAGTAGTAGGCGACGGCGAAGGCCACATCGGTTACGGTGTAGGCAAGGCTGCTGAAGTACCCGACGCAATTAACAAGGCTATCGAAGCTGCAAAGAAGAACGTTGTAGCAGTAGCAGTTAAGGGTACCACAATCCCCCACGAAGTAATCGGCGAATACGGCGCAGGCAAAGTTCTTCTTAAGCCCGCCGCTCCCGGTACCGGTATAATCGCAGGCGGCACCGTACGTGCGGTTCTCGAAAGCGCAGGCATCCGCGATATCCGTGCTAAATCTCTTCGCTCCGGTAACAAGGCAAACGTTGTTAAGGCTACCTTCGAAGCTCTTAAGGAACTTCGTACCGCAGAAGAAGTTGCAAAAATGCGCGGCATCAGCGTAGATGCATTGAACTAAGGAGGGTGTAACAATGGCAAAAGTCAAGATCACTCTTAAAAAGAGCCTCATCGGTCGTAAGAAGAACCACATTCTTACCGCTAATTCGTTGGGATTAAAGAAGATCAACGATTACAAGATCGTTGAAAAGGATGTTGCCACCGAAGGCAAGATCAATCTCATCTCTCACCTTATCAGTGTCGAAGATGCTGAATAACTCGAATAATTTTTAAGGATTAGGAGGATAAAGTTATGAAGCTTCATGAGCTTTCTCCCGCAGCAGGCTCCACCAAAGCGAACTTCAGAAAAGGTCGCGGTGCTGGTAGCGGCAACGGTAAGACAGCAGGTAAAGGACACAAAGGTCAGAACGCTCGTTCCGGCGGCGGTGTCAGACCCGGCTTCGAAGGCGATCAGCTCCCGCTCTATAGAAAACTCCCTAAAAGAGGTTTCACCAATCACTTCGCAAAGCAGTATGCTATCGTTAACCTCGAAACTCTCGAGAACAAGTACGCTGCAGGCGCAGTAATCGATATCGATACTCTTATCAATGATAAAGTAATCAAAAACAAATTCGACGGACTTAAGGTCCTCGCAAACGGCGACATAACCAAGGCACTTACCGTTAAAGCGGCTGTTTTCTCGGCTTCGGCAAAAGAGAAGATTGAAGCAGCAGGCGGAAAGGCTGAGGTGGTATAATGTTCCGTGTATTCGGCAACGCTTGGAAAATTGCCGACCTTAAGAAAAAGATACTCTTCACCATCGCAATTATCGTAATCTACAGAATCGGCTCTGCCATTCCCGTACCTTACGTAAACGGTGATGAATTATCCGACATGATGGAAAGCGCAAGCGGTACCTTGTTCGGTTACTTCAATATGCTTTCCGGTTATGCATTCTCACAGGGTACTCTTTTTGCACTCGGCGTAAGCCCCTACATTACGTCTTCTATCGTAATGCAGTTGCTTACCATCGCGATCCCTGCACTTGAACGTATGTCCAAGGCAGGTCCCGAAGGTCAGGCAAAAATCAGCAAAATTACCCGTTGGGTAACAGTAACCTTGGCAGTAATCACTGCGTACGGCTACTACCTTACCATCAAGAATTCTTACCCCGGTCTTATCGCAGACGGTTGGTTCCCTGCACTTGTTATCGTAGCAAGCTTAACCGCAGGTGCTTCCCTCGTTATGTGGATCGGCGAACAGATCGATGAACGCGGTATTGGCAACGGTATCTCTATGATCCTTTTCGCCAACATCGTTTCCAGAGGCGCATCCTTGTTCACCACTATGTACATTCTTATTGTTGATAGCATCGATAAGCTTTCTGCAATCTTCTGGGTGCTCGTAGCAGTTCTCGTAATGCTCCTCATCATCGTATTTACTGTATTCTTCTCCAACTCCGAAAGACGTCTTAACGTTCAGTACGCAAAGCGTCAGGTTGGCAGAAAAATGTACGGCGGTTCCAACACCAGCCTTCCCATCAAGGTACTTATGAGCGGTGTAATGCCCATAATCTTTGCAAACGCAATCGTTATGATGCCCGCAACTCTCGGTATGTTCTTCGGTTGGGACGATGCTCTTAACACTTGGTTTTCCGCTAACTCCGAGTATCCCTTCTACGTAATTACCTTGTTCGTTCTTATCGTTGCATTTGCATATTTCTACTTGTCCATTTCCTTTAATGCAGTGGAAATTTCCAACAACCTTAAGAAGAACGGCGGTACCATCCTTGGTTACCGTCCCGGTAAGCCCACCTCTGATTACATCAAGAAGGTTGTAAACAGGGTTACTCTTATGGGTTCTATATTCCTTTCCTTTATGGCGATATTCCCCGTAATTCTTGGCTGGACAGGCCAAGACGCACTCCAGCATTTGGTATTCGGCGGTACCTCGATGATCATTTTGGTCAGCGTAGCGTTGGAAACCACTCACCAGTTGGAAAGCGAAATTACAATGCGCCACTATAAAGGCTTCCTCGACTAATAGGAGTTCGCACATATGAATATCATTCTGTTTGGCCCTCCCGGTGCGGGCAAGGGCACCCAGGCGGATATCATTTCCGGCGAAATGAATATACCCACGCTTTCTACCGGCGCAATGCTTCGCGAGGCTATGAAGGCAGGCACCCCTATGGGTCTTGCCGCAAAGTCTGCAATCGATGCAGGTCAGCTGGTTTCCGACGATGTTGTTATCGGCATCGTTAAGGATAGGATCGCACAGGACGACTGCAAGGGAGGCTACATTCTTGACGGCTTCCCCCGCACGATCCCTCAGGCAGAAGCTCTCGATGCAATGGGCGTACAAATCGACATCGTTTTAGATATCGAAGTACCCGACGAAGCAATCGTAGAGCGTATGAGCGGCAGAAGACTCTGTTCCGCTTGCGGCGCAAGCTATCACGTAAAGTTTAATCCTTCCGAGGATGGCGAAAACTGCGATAAATGCGGCGCACCCCTTACCTTGCGTAAGGACGATAAGCCCGAGGTCGTTCAAAATAGGTTAAGCATTTATCATGCAGAAACCGAACCGCTTATAGGTTACTATAAAAACAAGAATCTTCTTGTAACTGTCGATGGACAGCAAAAACCTGCAGAGGTAACTGCCTCTGTTAAGAAGGTTCTCGGAATATGATTACTTTGAAATCGGGTGAGGAAATCATCCGCATGCGCGATGCCGGCAGGATCGCAGCGATAGCACGTGAGGTCGGCGGTGAATGCGTCCGCGAAGGCGTAACCACCGCTCAGATCGACCGTGAAATCAAAAAATGCATTCTGTCCCACGGGGCTAAGCCTTCCTTTTTAGGATACGGCGGCTTTCCTGCGTCGGCGTGCATAAGTGTTAATGATGAAATCATTCACGGAATCCCTTCTTCCGGTAAGGTCCTAAAGAACGGCGATATCGTATCAATCGACGTAGGTGCCTACTATAAAGGCTACCACGGTGATTGCGCGGCTACGTTTATCGTCGGGGAAGGTACGGAAGAAGCAAAAAAACTCGTAGACGTAACCCAAAAGAGCTTTTTCAAGGGCATCGCCGCTATCGGCGAGGGCTCGCGAATAGGCGATATCGGATACGCAATCCAAAGCTATGTTGAATCAAACGGATTTTCCGTTGTAAAGGAATATATCGGCCACGGTATCGGCAGAAACCTGCACGAAGACCCCGAGGTTCCCAACTACGGCAACGCAGGCCACGGTGCCCGCATCCGCGAAGGTATGACAATAGCAATCGAGCCCATGGTCAATGCAGGCGATTGGCGTGTTAAGGTATTAAACGATAAATGGACGGTTATCACCGCTGACGGTTCTTTATCTGCTCATTACGAGAATACCGTAGCAATCACTTCCAATGGCGTCCTAATATTGACGGATCCGGCATAATGAGGTTATCAAATGAATAACTTATTAGGACATTTATACGTTTCTTTGGCAGGCAGAGATAAAGGTTGCATATGTGCTGTCGTCGGTATACCCGAAGATGAAGGCTATGTACTGATTGCCGACGGAAAACTGCGTAAAGTAGAGCTTCCCAAGAAAAAGAAACTAAAACACCTTAAACCGATCGATTGGGAGCCCCTAACCGAAGATAAGCTTACAAACCGTTTTATACGCGAAGCTGTAAACGCTTATACGGAACAGGGAAGCGACTCAATCTAACAAAGGAGGAATTATTCTGGCTAAAAGCGATGTAATCGAATGCGAAGGCGTAGTAACAGAAGTACTACCCAACACAGTATTCAAAGTAAAACTTACAAACGGTCATATGGTAACAGCGCATATATCTGGAAAAATGCGTATGAACTATATTAAAGTAGTACCCGGCGATAAAGTAACCGTAGAAGTATCAATCTACGACCTATCGCAAGGGCGAATAACTTTCAGAGCAAAGTAATTTGAATGGAGGTACCAAATGAAAGTAAAACCTTCCGTAAAGAAAATATGCGAAAAGTGCAAGATTATCAAGCGCAAGGGCAAGGTAATGGTCATTTGCGAAAATCCCAAGCACAAGCAGAAACAAGGATAGGAGAGTAAAATATGGCTCGTATTTCCGGTGTAGATCTTCCCAATACTAAAAGAGTAGAGATCGGCCTTACCTATATTTACGGTATCGGCAGAACTCGTTCTAACGAGATCCTTGCAAA
This sequence comes from Clostridia bacterium, assembly GCA_017560285.1. Classification (GTDB taxonomy): domain Bacteria; phylum Bacillota; class Clostridia; order Oscillospirales; family CAG-382; genus Coliplasma. The sequence goes on along the minus strand of JAFYOG010000130.1, from coordinate 6,272 downwards.
GACCGGTATCAACCCCGATACCCGTGTAAAGGACCTTACCGAGGAAGACATCGCAAAACTCCGTGACGTAATCGAAAACGACTATATCGTAGAAGGCGACCTCAGAAGAGAAGTAGCCCTCAACATCAAGAGAATGGTAGAAATCGATTGCTACCGCGGTAAAAGACACAAAGCAGGTCTCCCCGTTCGCGGTCAGAGAACCAAAACCAACGCAAGAACTCGCAAGGGTCCCGTAAAGACCATCGCAAACAAGAAGAAGTAAAGGAGGATATCGAACAATGGCAAAGGTACAAAAGAAGACGGCTGTTAAAAGACGTCGCGAAAGAAAAAATGTCGAAAGAGGCCAGGCTCATATCCAGTCTAGCTTCAACAACACCATCGTTACCATCACCGATACCCACGGCAATGCAATTTCCTGGGCATCTGCTGGTGAACTTGGTTACAGAGGTTCGAGAAAGTCTACTCCTTTTGCTGCTCAAATGGCTGCAGAAACCGCTGCAAAGGCTGCAATGGAACACGGTATGAAGACTGTAGAAGTTTTCGTAAAGGGTCCCGGTCAGGGCAGAGAAGCTGCAATCCGTTCGCTTCAGGTAGCAGGTCTCGATATTACACTCATCAAAGACGTTACGCCGATTCCTCACAACGGTTGCAGACCGCCTAAGAGACGTCGCGTATAATAGGAGGTAATAATTAATGGCTAAGAATAGACAGCCCATCGCCAAGCGTTGCAGAACCCTTGGTATTTCTCCCGCAGTAATGGGTTACGACAAGAAGACTTCTGTTAGAAACCCCCGCGGTAACATGAGAAGAAGAAAAAGCGAATACAGCATTCAGTTAACTGAAAAGCAAAAAGTTAAGTTTATCTACGGTATCCTCGAAAAGCAGTTCAGATCTTACTATGAAAAGGCAGAAAAAGCTCAGGGTAAGACCGGTGAAGTGCTTCTCAGCTTAATCGAGAGAAGACTCGATAACGTAGTGTTCAGATTGGGCTTGGCAGCTTCCAGAAGAGAAGCAAGACAGCTCGTAAGCCACGCACACTTTACCGTAAACGGCAAGAAGGTAAATATCGCTTCTTACCTCGTAAAAGTAGGCGACGTTATCGCAGTTAGAGAAAAGAGCCGCGATATCTCCAAGTTCAAGGCTATCGCAAACGGCGACGTTGTATACTGCAACGCACCCAAGTGGCTCAAGAAAGATGAACCCCTTTTCGGTGGTACCGTTATCGCTCTCCCTCAGAGAGACGATATCGACTTCCCTGTAGAGGAACACCTCATCGTCGAACTTTACTCGAAATAATCTATTCTGCATAGCAGGATATCCAACTATAAGAGGAGGAAAACAGAATGATCGAAATCGAAAGACCGAATATCATAACTGCCGAACTCAGCGAAGACGGAAGACACGGCTTGTTCGTTGTAGAACCGTTGGAAAGAGGCTTTGGCACTACACTCGGTAACTCTCTTCGTCGCGTTCTTTTAAGCTCGCTTCCCGGCGTGGCAGCATCCAGCGTAAAAATCGACGGCGTACTTCACGAGATTTCCACCGTTCCCGGTGTTACCGAAGATGTTCCCGAAATCATTCTTAATGTAAAGGGCATCGTTGCTAAGCTATATTGCAAGCAACCCAAAACCTGCGTAATCGACGTACGCGGCGGTGAAGTAACCGCAGGCGACATTCAGGTAGATTCGGATATCGAGATACTCAATCCCGATCACCACATTGCGACGGTAGAAACCGGCGCGCCCTTCTTCATGGAGATTACTTTCGAGCACGGCAGAGGCTATGTGTCCTCGGATAAAAACAAAGCCGCGGTAGAAAACCCTGTAATCGGCACCATTTATACCGATTCCATCTTCACCCCGGTTCTTAAAGTTAATTACACTGTATCCAACACCCGCGTAGGCAATATTACCGACTACGATAAGCTCGAGCTCGATGTTACCACCAACGGCACCATCGATGCAAAGGAAGCTGTATCTCTCGCTTCCAAGATACTTAACGAGCACCTTAACCTCTTTATCGAACTTTCGGACGAAGCAAAGAATACCGAAATTCTTGTAGACCGTCCCGAAACCAAGAAGGAAAAGGTTTTGGAAATGGCAATCGAAGAACTCGATTTGTCCGTTCGTAGCTTTAACTGCTTAAAGCGTGCAAACATCGATACAGTTGAAGACCTTACCAACAGAACCGAGGAAGATATGATTAAAGTAAGAAACCTCGGCAAAAAATCGCTTGAAGAAGTTATCCAAAAGCTTCAGTCTTTGGGCTTGTCGCTTAAAAAGACCGATGACTAATTCTTGCGCACCATTAAAATAAGGAGGCAAAGGAAATGCCCGGAACAAGAAAATTAGGCAGACCTACTGCACATAGAATGTCTATGCTCAGAGGCATGGTTACCTTCCTTCTCGAAAAGGGAAGAATCGAAACCACCGTTACTCGTGCTGCCGAAGTCAGCGCACTTGCTGATAAAATGATCACTCTCGGCAAGAAAAACACCCTTGTCGCTAAAAGACAGGCTATTGCATTCCTCAAGAAGGAAAGCGTAGTATATAAGCTCTTCACCAAGATCGCCCCTCTTTATGACGAAAGAAACGGCGGTTACACTCGCGTTCTTAAGGTTGGCCCCAGACGTGGCGACGGTGCCGAAATGGCAATCATCGAACTCGTAGGTGCCGAAAACCTCTACGCTGTAAGCGAAGAAGTTAAAGAAGAACCCAAGGCTGAAGAAAAGAAGCCTGCTAAGAAGGCAACCAAGAAAGCTGCTCCCAAGAAGGAAGAAGCTGCTGCTGAATAAGCAAAACATAAAAAGGACAGGTTATCCTGTCCTTTTTGTTTTATTTATTGACATTTTTATGCAGTTGTGCTAATGTGTAACTAATAAATTATCTTATCGGAGGCAGCTATGGAAAAGTTAAGAATAGGTGTTGTAGGTGCAGGAAATATTGCTGTATATGCTCACCTTCCAGCATATAAGCAGTGTAGCAACTGCATACCCGTCGCTATATGCGATATCGATATCGAAAAGGCAAAATCCGCTGCAGAAGCCTTTAATATCCCAGCATATTATTCCTCTGTGGAAGAAATGTTTAAAAAAGAAGAACTGGATGCAGTAGATATTTGCACATGGAATAACGCTCATAAGGATGTTCTTCTAAAAGCCGCAAAGGCAGGTAAGCACGTTATGTGCGAAAAGCCCTTGGCTATGAATCTTGAAGACGCGTTGGAAATGGAAAAGGCAGTAAAGGAAAACGATATAGTTTTCTTCCTCGCCGTTCCTTCCCGCTTCGGCTACGAAAATATGTACCTTCGTGATATGTACGACCGCGGCGAATTTGGCGAAATTTATTATGCAAAAACCTCCAACATCCGCCGTCGCGGCACACCCAGCGGCTGGTTTACCGATAAAAAGACCTCAGGCGGCGGACCCGTAATAGATATTGGTATCCACCGTATAGACGCCGCTTGGTACCTAATGGGCACCCCCAAGCCCACCCGTGTTTCCGCCAATGTTTTCTATAAAATAGGCGATTACCAAACCAAGGGAGTAGACCGTTGGCACGGCACCTCTTGCCCCGATAATAAGTTCGATACCGAGGATTCAGGCGCAGGTGTAATCCATTTTGAAAACGGCGCTACCATGGTATTCGAGGCAAGCTGGGCTATAAATATGCCCGAAAAGAGCGAAACCTATATCTGCGGTACAAAGGCAGGTGCATCGGTTAACCCGATAGTAATTTACGGCGAAAGAAACGATTTTCTTTCCACCGATAATATTACCGTTTGCCCCCGTAACGATAAAACAAAGCTGGAAATCGAGCATTTTGCCGATTGTGCATTAAAGGGTATAAAAGAAACCAAATATCCTATCGAGCAGGCAGTAGATATGCAAAGAATTTTGCAGGCAATCTACGATTCTGCCGAAAGCGGAAAAGAGATTGTAATAGGAGAATAATATGAAATCTTGCATAAGCACATACAGCTATTTCAAATTATATCAAACCGGTGAATTTACCCATATAGATGCAATTAACAAAACAAAAGAGCTTGGTTGCGAGGGCGTAGAATTCGTTCTCGACGATAATCCCCCAAAAGCAAATCCCCGCGATTTTGCCTTGGAATTAACCGAGCACGCTAAGAAAATCGGCTTGGAAACCCCCATTTATACAACCAACGCAAACTTCTTCGTTCCCGAACCCGAAAAAGAGGTAGAACGGGTTTGCAAGCATATAGATATCGCCGCAGAATGCGGTATTCCTCTGTTGCGCCACGATGCCGCTTGGGGCTATTACGAGGGCTACAACGGCATAAAGAACTACCGCAAGGTAATAGAACATATCGCGCCTTACATTTCAAGGGTAGCCGATTACGCGGCTTCCAAAGGCATCACAACCTGCACCGAAAACCACGGCAGATTATTGCAGGACAGCGAGCGTATGACCGAGCTGTTTTTAACCGTAGATAACCCCAACTACCGCTTCCTATGCGACGTTGGCAACTTCGGCGGCGTAGACGAAAACAATATTACCGCTTGCTCAAAGCTGTTCGACCTTATCGTACACGTTCACGCAAAGGATAATTTTACCCGTTCGGGTATGTCCTATAACCCCGGCAGAGGCTTTAACCTGTCCCGCGGGGGTAACTACCGCCGCGGAACAATATTCGGCCACGGCGACGTTGCAACCTTCCAAATCCTTAACGCTATCCGCAATTCGGGCTACAACGGTTTTGTTTCCTTGGAATTCGAGGGTATGGAAGAAACTATAGAGGCCGTAACCATCGGCACCGAAAATTTGCAACGTATGATAAAAGATATCGAAGGTAAATAAATGCAAATTATAAACGGATTGGTTCTAAACGGCGAAACAAACCGCTTTGAGCCCTTAAATATCCAAATAAATAACGGTAAAATAGCTTCTTTAAATACCGAAGCTACGAATAAAGAGGTCTATGATGCCAAGGGCAAATATATAATTTCGGGCTTTATCGATACCCATATCCACGGCTGTGTGGGGGTAGAATTTGCATCGGATAACGAAGATTTTACAAAAGCCCAAAAATGGCTTGCAAACGAAGGCGTTACCGCCTTTGCACCAACAGTTCGAACTATGGTTACAGAACGAATGGTTGCGGCAGAGAAAAATATTCTGCGTGAATCTAAAAAGCCAACCGATTATGCAAAGATAATGGGTATTAATTTAGAAGGTCCATTTATTTCCGCCCTAAAAAGCGGTTCTATGGCACCCCCTGCGGATATGGTATGCGATATAAATACAATGGATGCTTTTATCACCGCAGGCAACGGCTTTCTAAAGTTAATTACTATAGCACCCGAGTTAGAAAACGCCTGCGACGTCATAGCATATGCCGCGCAAAAGGGTGTAAACGTATCGATTGGTCATACCAACGCAACCTACCAAGAATCGCAAAGGGCAATAAATGCAGGCGCAACCCGCGCTACCCACGTGTTCAACGCAATGCGCCCCCTTTCCCACCGCGAAACAGGGGTTCTCGGCGCGGTTCTTACCGACGATAGGGTAAATTGCGAAATGATATGCGATTTAGTGCATTTAGAAGCCCCTGCAATCAATCTTGTTTATAAATCCAAGGGATTTAACAATATCACCCTAATAAGCGATACGGGCGCAATGTCGGGCTTAGGCGACGGCGATTATATCGTTAACGGTATTGTACGTACGGTTAAAAACGGTATCTGCCGCAATCCCCAAGGGGTTATCGCAGGCAGCTGTTACAGCATGTATTACGGCGCTAAAAATCTGTTAAAATTAGGTATCCCCCTTGAAGAAATATCGGTTATGGCATCTCTTAACCCTGCAAAAGCCTTGGGGTGCGAAAATATTATGGGCAGCATAAGGGCAGGAAACTGTGCAGATTTAATTATCTGCGATAAAGAATTAAACATCGAAGCCGTATTTATTAACGGCAAAAAGGTATAAGCTATGGAATACAGAATAGGCGTTGATATCGGCGGCACAGGCGTAAAAATCGCCGTCGTGGACAGCGATTTCAACGTAATCGATAAAACCCGTTTTCCCACGGGCAAAACCGCAACAAACAAGGGAATAATCGAAAACATTATAAAGGAATGCTTAGCTTTAAAAGAAAAATACCCAGTTACCTCTATCGGTATCGGCTCTGCGGGCAGGGTAGACCGCAAAAACGGCGTCGTGCTCCGCGCGGGCAATCTGCCCTTTAGCAACGAACCCGTTGCACAGCAGGTATCCTCTGCCTTGGGGCTTCCCGTATATATGGAT
>JAFYOG010000129.1 GCA_017560285.1 Clostridia bacterium | reverse complement strand
TACAATAACTGCGAGGGCTTCCGGCAGATCGTCGATAAAGTCTGGGAAGCTATAAAGCCGCTGGCTAACGCCATTATGAACGGTTTGGCTAAGGCTTTCGAGTGGCTGGTAGAAAAGTGTAAGGAAGCCTGGGAATGGCTTAAAAATATACTGGGCCTGGGCGGTAAAAAAGTAGAGGTAGCAGTAGAGGTTAGCAAGCCCAAAGCTGCGCCGGCTATGGATCTGGGCGAAACAAAAGCTAAGTACGCGAACTACACACCGACAACCACCGGCGGCGCTACTATGCCGAAAGTGGAGATACCAGCAACTGAAATTAAAGGCAGCGCGGGTTTGATCGGCCAGCTGGAAGAAAAAATAGCAGCTGCCCGCGATAGATTACGCGAGGCAACAAGCGAGGCCGCTATAGAGGCTATAAATAAAGAAATTGCAGCTTATGAAAGCGAGCTAAGCCGATACGAAAGTTTAGGCCAGAAAGTAAGCGAGGCTGTACAAAGTGGCGCAGAAGATAGCGGCCCACTATGGAAAGCAGACGCAGCCACACTTAGAGATATAGGCAATAATATAGATATTCTTACTGCTAAATTACAATCTGCCACATTAGAGGAAGCCGCGCTAATTAACCAGCAGATCGCTGCCTGGAACGATAAAGCAGACGCTATAAAGAACGCGGGCAAAGCAGCGGAAGAAACCGCAATAAGAACGGGCGAGGCACTAAAAGACGGCTGGGGCGGTATTAAAAGTATTGGCAGCAGCATAGAGGGCATAACCGACAGTTTGAAAGGAAACGGCAACGCCTGGCAGACAGTAGTAGGTATCGTAGACGGTTTCTTAGGACTGTATCAAGGTTTCCAAACCGTAATACAAGTAATTAGCGCTTTGACTGGGGTAACAAATATGCTTACAGCTGCAAAGCAAGGAGAAGCAGCGGCAACCGCTATAGCCACTACTACAGCGGTAACGGGAGCCGCCCAGGAAATCGCAGCGTCTACGGCTAAAACGGCTGTAAAAAGCGCTGAAACTACCGCTAACGTATCCGCTGCTGCTTCTGGGGCTATGGCGGCGCACGCGTCTATACCGTTTGCGGGTATTGCCTTAGGATTGGCAGCCGTAGCCGCTATAGTGGCAGCGATGAAGTCTATACCAAAATTTGCAGATGGCGGCATAGTTTCGGGGCCTACTTTGGCAATGGTTGGCGAGTATGCCGGCGCGTCTGGAAACCCCGAAGTAATAGCGCCACTGGATAAGTTACGCAGTATGTTAGCGCCGTCGCAGGGTTACGGATCCGGAGACGTTAATTTTAGGATCAAGGGCCGCGAACTTGTAGGCATTATCGAAAAAGAAAATAACATAAGACGACGCGGATAAAACGATATGGGATTTTTAGATAAACTAATAGACCGAATTAAGCGCGAGAACTCAAAAACCAATACAGCAGCGGCCGGATATAATCCGCGCGCTGGGGCAGTTTCACTGCTGCCCCAGTACGGAGCTGCACCGCTTAATATAGCCGCAGTATATCGCTGCGTCGAGATCCTAAGTAACAGCGTAGCAAATTTGCCGCTGCAATACCTTAAAGAGCGTAACGGCGTATTTAGGACAGATACAGACGCGCGCCTGCATTATCTGTTAGCTGTGCAGCCTAACGAAAATATGAACGCTTTTGATTTCTGGGCCCAGGTAGTTAGATATATGCTGCTGCACGGTAACGCGTATATCATACCGCAGTACGACGCCGGAAATATGGATTTTTCGCGCCTTATACTTTGTACGCCTGGATCCGTAGCGCACGATACAATAAACGACAGCTATACGGTTACAGACGCCACAAACGGGCTAATAGGCACGTTTGCAGAGGACGAAGTAATACATATTAAGAACTATACCAGGGACGGTAAAAACGGTATTCCTACGCTGGCATTTGCCCGCCAGTGCGTCGAGATCGCAGCAGCTGGCGACGACGAAACCCTAAACCGTTTTAAGAATGGCGGCAACGTCCGCGGAATTGTTGGAAATGATAAAAGCGTACGCGGTTTTGGGGAGTACCAGGACAACGAGTTACAGAAAACAGCCGACGATCTGGACGCCAGGTTTAGAAACGGCGAGCGTATCGTATCACTGCCTGGCCAGGTACAGTTTAGCGCTATTTCGATAAGTAGTACGGATATGCAGTTTTTGGAGACGCGCAAATTTACTGTACGCGAAATCTGCCGCTTTTTCAATGTACCGCCGCAGCTGGTATACGACACAACGGCAGAAAACTATAAAACCGCAGAAATGGCAAACGTAGCGTTTTTAAGCAATTCCCTAAACCCGATTTTGCGCAAAATCGAAGTAGAACTACTCCGTAAATTAGTGCCGTTTGCGCTATACGGCAAACGAAAAATCCAGTTTGACCGACGCAGCCTATATGCGTGCGACCTGGATAGCAAAGTTAAGTACCAGGCGCAAACAACAGCGGCCGGTATCTACACCGTAAACGAGTGGCGCAAGGAAGAAAATAGACAGCCGGTAGAGGGTGGCGATACTGTACTAATATCGGCTAATTTGAGAAAATTACAAGGTTAAAAAGTGAGGGAAATATGAAGAATTTACCAAAAACTGAGACGTCAGAGGTGCTTTGCTTTTCGTCTATGGGTAACGAACCAGGACTAAAAACAGAGAGCCGAGAGCTTACACCAGCAGCGCGCGCAATGCGTCGCAGAGAGATAGACGCCGCAAAGGATAAAAACCACAAACGCCAGCTTCTTAGATCCGTACCTGGGGAAGAAGCCAGCAGCGCCGCCGGCGATGATCGACAAACGTATAAAGGCTGCGACCCAGGTAGAGGATATGAGAAAAGAAGCGGCAAAAGTGCCGTTACTCTAAATTTGTAGCTGTTTTCTATTGCCTAAATAGGTTTATTCGTTATCTTTGCACCGAAAACCCGGAACGCTTGTAAAACAAGGTTTGTTACAGCTCTTTGTTACTACTAAAAGCGTTTACGGGTTTTCTCTTTTTTTTGTTGCTGATTTGTTACCCAATAGCAGTAACAATCTTTGTAAGACACTGATTATTACAGACTAAACCGCTATTTAACAATAATTGATTATCAATTATAGGCGGTATTTTCCTTTGTTTTATTTTGTTAGGTAAATGCTTTCTATTATCTTGAATACCACGCAGTTAAAAAAGCGTGGTATTTTCTTTTATCTTCCTTTGCTATTGCTGTAAATGCTATTTTTTTGTTACTGGTTTGTTACTTTGTGGCGTAAATGCTTGGAAGTAACAAATACATTTTATACCTTTGCCGACGTAACAAACCTTTAATAGTAGTAATAAAATGGCAAGACCCAAGAAGCAAACAAGGGCCAAAGAGCCCGTACGTATCCGTTTCAAGGAATTGAGCAACGGAAACAAATCTATCTATCTGGATATATACCGCGAGGGCAAACGCAGTTACGAATTTCTTAAACTGTATCTGGTGCCCGAAAAATCCCCAGTAGCGAAAATACAGAATGAGCAAGTAATGGCCGCGGCAAACGCGATCAAATCGCAGCGTATTATCGAGCTTAGCAATAATACGGCCGGTATCAAGGTAGACCCCACAAAATCGAAAATCCTACTACACGACTGGTTACAGATCTGCAAAGAGCAAAGGCGTAAAAAATTTACGGCTGGCACTGTTAGCAATATGCAGGCGCTAATTAACAATCTGGAAGAATACGGCGACCGTATACCGATGCGTAACGTAGATAAGGATTACTGCCTGGGATTTATCGAGTACCTACGTAATTACCGCGTAGAGCTAAAACCGGATCCAAAGACCGGCAAAGAGCGCCCAGGTAAGCCGCTAAGTGCATTTACTATTAACGCCCGCTTTGAGCTGCTGACCGCTGTATTAAACGCTGCCGTACGCGAAGAAATTATAGGCGTAAACCCTATTAAGAAAATCGACAAGACAGAAAAAACACACCGTCCAGAAAGTACGCGTACATTCCTAACAATCGACGAAGTTAAAAAGCTGATCGAGACGCCGGCCGAAAAGGATCATATAAAAAGGGCGTTTCTATTTTCGTGCTTCTGCGGTTTGCGCTTTAGCGACGTAAAGCAGCTAACCTGGGCGAATATCGAAGAAAATAACGGCCGCTTTTATGCAAATATCGTTATGCAAAAAACGAAAGAGCCGCTATATTTGCCACTGGGCCAGCAGGCGTTATCGTTTCTTCCAGAGCGTAAAAAGGGCGACAGTATGAACGCGCCTATATTTAACAACGATATACGCCTAAACTGTGTAGTAAATAAGTATCTAAAGAGGTGGGCCGAAGCTGCGGGCATTACTAAGCCGGTAACGTTTCACGTAGCGCGCCACACATTCGCCACAACGTCGCTAACCCTGGGCGCAGATCTATACACCACGTCGAAGCTGTTAGGCCACACGAATATAAGTATTACCCAGGTATACGCGAAGATCGTAAACGAAAAGAAAAACGAAGCCGTAGATTTGTTCGACAGCGTATTTTAGCCAGGATCCGTTTTTAGTATTGTAGAACTTAACCGTATTAGTAGAATATGGATAACGTAGATAGATTTTATTTAGAGACTGTAAGCGGAGCTGTAGCCGGCCTATTTGAGCCCCAGGGCTACGACCCTGCGCTAATAGATAGTAGCGACCGTAAATACGTGGATCCGTTAGAATTTGAAGCGTATATAAAGAGTTTGCCGGCCCAGCTGTGGGCGCCAGAATTTCGCAACGCCTGGGCTACGATCAAAAGCTATATAAACAGAATAGGCACCCCAGATATTATAGACGCCCTGGCTATGGCTGAGACAGCTGTACGCTGCCTGACATTAACATACTGCCCGGAGATCCTGGCGGAACTGGAGAACCAGCAGCCGCCGCAGAGCACGCCGGGACAGAACCAGGTAACAAATGAGCAAAGCCGAGTAACAAACCGAGTAACAAAATGTACCAGCGCTGCACGTCCAGGACTGCCAGCAGGTATTAAGGATACACCAGGAGCGCGCGCCGCTTTCGACAGCCTGGTAACAGCTGGATATTTGGATAGCGAATACAAGCCGACGGCCAGCGCTGCAAAAAATGTAATTTGCGCGTATATGGCGGGAACGCTTAACCAGCTGCTGGGCGTGGATCACTGGGCGAAAGTGTTTGCCGATTTCTGGGGCGTGCCTAATTTATCGCAATCGTTTTTCCAGCTCCATAAAAACGGCAAGGAATATACGGCCGATATAGATAAAGCACTGGCGGCAGCGGCCAGAAGCTGCGACCAGCTGGCCCAGACAAAGCGCGGTAAAGAGCTGCTGGGTAAAAAGTAAATCATAATTTAAGACTGTAACAAACCGAATATATTAAACCATTAAAAAGTAGTAACAATGAGAACAAAGAACAACGAGAGCCAAAAGTATTTGGCCGAGATCCAGGGATTAGAAAACTTTGCAGATCGCAAGAAGTTAGTAACTGAGTGGCTATATAACGACGAAGAAAACTACGACGCGCTGGCCGACTTTTTCGAGCGTCTTTTTGCCAAAGGTGGAAACGGTAAGGCCCAGGCTATTTTAGCCTATTTCCGCGAGCTTAACGGCGTAGAGGACGAATATATTAACGCGGGCGCAGAAGATCTGCCAGAAGTCCCAGCCGGTATTACTGGAGCGACAGAAGTAACCGGCGAACGTGCCACAGTAATAGGCCAGCAGACAGTAGGATTAAGCAGCGAATTTGTACGCGAGCTTTTGGCCGCTAAGGATAGACAGATAGAAACGCTTTTAGCCCTGGTAGGACAGCTAAAAGACGAGGCCGCAAAATAGGCTACACCATAACGGAAACAGTACCCCGACGCTATACAGTGCCGGGGTATTCTTTTATTATACCCAGCAGCGCCAGAAACCGGCCTATTTTCAATTTTGAGCGCCGAAACGATAAAACCCCTGCGCGCAACAAACGACGGCCGTACGGGCTTATTTTGCCCTACTGCGCAGCTATCTAAATAATAGACAAACTGCCCCAGTATGCAGTACGTATAAGCGTAGAATATTTATAGATATTATAGTTATTTATAGTGTTGAATTATAGCTATTTATGGGTGCTATAATCTGTTTTTCTTTTATATTCCTTTGCTGTGCTTTTGATATGCAAGAGCCCGCGCGAAGCGGATTTTGTCGAACCACTAAAAGTTACAGCTATGGGAGCAAATGAAATGCTTACAACACAAGAGGCTGCCGCGTTTTTAGGCCTTACCGTGGGGTATCTGTACAAACTCACTATGCAGAAGAAAATACCCTATTACAAACCGTTTGGTAATCGCTGCTATTTCAAGCGCGACGAATTAGCCCAGATATTACAAAGTAACCGTATCGCGACTGTTGAGGAGACACAGCGCCAGGCCGTCGTACACGTACTAAGCAAATAACCGGACCGTATGAAAGAGCGTAATTTTGTAGTCTCAGTAGGCAAAAGCCGAGAGAGCAAGAAATGGAAACGCGCTAACTATACCTGGGCCGAATTTGTGCAACGCTGCACGGAGACACAACGCACGCAAGAAACAGCAGCGCAGTACGTAAGTATGAGCAAGGACGCCCAGGGCGCGATAAAGGACGTAGGCGGGTTTGTGGCCGGATCCTTAAACGGCGAGAGACGAAAGAAAGAAAACGTAATATCGCGATCTATGCTAACGCTGGATCTGGATTTTGTAACAATACCGGCAGCGGATCTGTGGGACGAAATAGATACAAGCCTGGAGTATACGGCGCTGGTTTATTCGTCGCACTCACATACACCGGAAAAACCGCGCCTGCGACTGATCATACCGACCAGCCGAGATATGGCCCCGAATGAATACGAACCGATCGCGCGCAAGATCGCCGGGGAAATAGGTATAAATCAATTCGACGACACGACCTACGAGACAGCCCGTTTAATGTACTGGCCCAGCACGTCCAGCGACGCCGAGTTTTACTGCAACCACAAAGACGGTAAGCTGTTAGATCCGGACGAAGTATTAAACCAGTACGACGACTGGCACGACGTGGCCAGCTGGCCGCGCAGCATACGCGAGGGCGACACAGTAGCACGCCGAGAAATTAAGAAAGCAGGCGACCCGCGCGAAAAATTCGAGGGCGACGGCAAGATTATAGGCGCGTTTTGTAGGGCCTACAGTATCGAGGACGCTATAGAAACGTTTTTAGACGACGTATACAAGCCTGGCACAAAGGGACGCTACAGCTACAAGCTGGGCGAAAGCACCAACGGCGTAGTATGCTACGACGGGCTGTTTGCCTATAGCCACCACTGCACAGACCCGGCAGGCGGTAAGCTGTGCAACGCTTTCGACCTGGTACGTATACACAAGTACGGCAGCCTGGATATAGGAAGCAAGGCAGACGACGTTACACGCCTACCGTCGTACAAGGCTATGAGGGATTTTGCAGCTGCCGACGGCAGGGTAAAAGTAGCGCTGCTGCAAAGCGCGGGCGAAGATTTTACAGAAGTAGATCTAACCGACGCGCAACAGTGGAAAACGGGTTTAGAGTTTGGCAAGAAAAACGAGTTAAAGCCGACCGTATTAAATTTCCGTTTGATCCTGGAGAACGACCCCGCGTTACGTGGCCGCTTCTGGGTAAACGAATTGTCGCAATATATCGAAGCCGGGCAGCTACCCTGGCGCAAACAGCCGGGCCAGTGGGTAGACGCCGACGACGCCAACCTACGCGGCTACCTGGAAGAACATTACCAGCTATCCGGCAAAGACAAGCTGGCCGACGCGTTTACGATCGTAGCGCTGAAGAATAAGCAGCACCCCGTACGCGACTACTTGCAGGCCCTACAATGGGACGGACGCGCCCGCCTGGATAAAGTTATTATTTCGCTGCTGGGCGCCAAAGATACGCCCCTAAATAGGGCGATCACGCGCAAACACTTTGTAGCAGCAGTGGCCAGGATCTACGAACCAGGTATAAAGTACGACACCTGCCTAACGCTGACCGGACCCGAAGAAACGGGCAAATCCAGTCTGTTTAGAATAATGGGCGGCCCCTGGTTCGACGACAGTATTACAACGATCGAGGGCAAAGAGGGACGCGAAAGCCTGCGCGGTAAATGGATTATTGAGCTGGCCGAGCTTAACAGCATAAAGCGCAGCGAGGTAGCAGCCGTTAAAAATTTCCTATCTAACCAGGCAGACAGCTATAGGGCCGCGTACGATCGACGCGTAACGCCGTACCCGCGACAGTGTGTTTTTTGCGGAACGACCAACGAAGATAAATTTCTAAAAGGCGACACCGGTAACCGCCGCTTCTGGGTAATACAGATTATGCCGGAGCTTTGCGCAGGCGAACCGCTGGCAGATCGTCTGGTACGTCTGGAAACCTGGCGTGATCAACTTTGGGCCGAAGCGGTACACTACTACAAGGCCGGCGAAAAACTGTACCTGGATAAAGAGCAGGCAGACGCGCTGCGAAATACCCAGCAGGAATTTAGCGACGAAAGCGACGACCCCACAAAACCGCTACTGCGCCAGTTTCTGTATATGAAGCTGCCGGTAGATTGGGTAACCTGGGATTTACAACGCCGCCGCGCCTACCTCAACGCGGGCGACCCGCTGGACGCTGAGGGAACAGAACAGCGAGAGCGTTTTTGTATTGCTGAGTTTCTTTGCGAGAGAATGGGCGCGAATATGGCCGACAAGGACTACCGATACCGGGCCCGAAAGATTGCAAAGCTAATGGCCGATTTTCCGGACTGGCAGCCACTGACCAGCACAAGGCACGCGGAAAAATTGTACGGTTCGCAGCGCGGCTACCAGCGCAGGATCCGAGACGCGGACACCGACGAAAAGATATAAAAAGAGCTGTAAACGTACCACGAAATGTAAACCCAAAAAACGGCTGAGTTTACAAGCAACCAACCAACGAACGAACCAAGAAAAAAAGCAAATGTAAACCAAGCCGTAAACGTCTACAAGTAAGTTTACAAATAAGTTTACAGCTAAAAAACTGATTTATAGATAATTATATATATGTAAACTATGTAAACTTAAAATATCTATATAGCTATATAGTTTTATCGTAATATATAAAAATATGGTATTACAGTGTACAAAAAGCATACATACGCGTAACAGTATAGTAATATAGGAAAATAGAGTTTACACAGTTTTAGTTTACAAACAGCAAAATAGTAATCGTATGCGCCACCGTATAAACGTATCAATAACGCCGGTATTCCACGACGAGTTACAGCGTATCTGCAAGGACTACGGGTTTGTTAATCTGTGCGAAATATGTACGGCCCTGCTCAGTGTATTTGTGGAGCGAGTAAACAACGCCGAACAAAACAAGGGCCGCCGCTTAGAACGGACTGAGGATTTGATAAAACAAATGTTCGCCGAGTTTGAAAACTGGGAGCCAACGCCCCAGCCGGATATAATGTACCGACGACACCAGCGACGCAATCCGGACAACGTACAGCAGCGCAAGCCCAGGCCAGCAGCTGGCGACAATGCCGACAGCCTGGAAGATCCAAGCGACGACGCAGAGGATCTGGCCGAAAACAGCGACGATATAGGTATTAGCCTATACGATTTTGAGGGTTAAAATGGTTATTACCTTTTTATGCTGGTACCCAAAACAAGGTTTTAACCGTATAGTAGAGACTGTTAAACATTATAGATAAAAACGTATGAATAAATTAGACCACTTAATGTTAGTTTTTGCGCGTCCAGGTTGCGAAAATGGAGCTGAGAAACTTTGCGAAATAGCCGCAGACATTCAGTATTTAAATGAATGTGTTATACCAGAAATGCGCAAAGCTGGCATTAAAAGTATGACTATTGGGGAGATTGTCAATTTTGCCCGATTGGGCGATATGTTGAAATGCGGCTTTTATCCGCGCGAAATTAAGACTGTGGATTATATAAGCTATTCCGGCCGCCGCGTATTCTTCGCTGATAAAGTATTTCTAAACTGGTACGCAGAAACAGACGAGGGAAAGCAGAACGAAAAGCTTTGCAAATATCTTTTAGAACAGTAACTATTAACAGACAATACAATGAAAGAAGAAAAAATTTTAATTGGACAAAGCGACGGTTTTATAGCCCGTCTATCTATGTACGATAAGATCCGACGTATAAATAATTCTACGATGCCTACGCTTTTTGCTTTGGGATTGTCGGCAGACGTGGAAACAGTTGTAGACATTGCAGCAGGTGGCTACGACAAATTAAAGGAAGTGTACACAGAACGTTATTACGAAGAGCACCCGGAAGCAGGCCGCAACGAGGTTCTTAAGACTTTTGCAGAAAACAATATCCGTTTAACGTTAGACGCTATTTGTGAGCAGTACAAGTTTGGCGGAATATCAAGCAGCGAGGTAAACGGAACAGCAGGCATTAAAAAGTATGGCAGGTTTAACGCTTCCGGTTTGTTGGAAATTGACGAACAAAAATTCGCGGAAAGCCAAAAGAAATACGCAACCGGAGAAAACGCAAAACTATACAGAGATATAGAAAAGGCAGTTAAAAACCTTAACGAAGCCTGCAAAGGTTTTTTAACGCGCGATGTTTTCTTTTACTTGTTTTACTTTGGCGACGACGGGCAGCTGCATATTAAAGATAATATAGACCCGCGCGCACTGGACGAGATCCGAAACGTAAACCGGGGGGTGTTTTTTTAATGGGGGTATACCCCGTTAAACCTCGCCCCAACCCTCGCGAGAACGCGAGCAATTTTTTGGATTTGCGGAACTTTTGGCAAAATGGAGTATAAACGGATAAATATTTTGAAAAATGGACAAAATAGTATTTGAAGATCTTTTTGTAGCCGTGGAAGTAAATTCAGTTGTGAGTCTGGAGTGTAGACTTACTACCGACAACGCCCAGGCGATATTAGTAAAAACCAAACACGGCGACAGCTACAAAATCGCAGTAATACGCTATAAACCAGATAGCGACTGTGCTACTACTAATAAAGTTTTTGAAGCACACGACGCAGGTTTAGTAATCAGTACGAAACACTACGCCGCTGCTATCCCCTGGGACGAAATAGCAGCTTTGTACACAGAAACAGTTAAAAACTAAAGAAGTATAACCCAGTAAAACGAATAACAATGTTTGTAAAAATAATTGCGCCAGACGGCGAATATAAAAGAGAAGGGCTAAATATTAACGGCTACATAGAACGTAATCGCGAATTATTCCTAAACATTAACGCGGTAAAATCAATCCACGTAATAGGTAATAGGCTGTATTTTGATAGGCTTCGATTAACTTTTGAGAGTGAAAACGCAGCAAAGGACGCGATTAACGGTTTAACCGAAGCTATGCGAAATAAAGAAGCGCTAACCGAAATTTCGCGCGGTTTGGTAACAGTTAAGGCCCTTAGCGATTGCACTGTTAATATGATTAACGGCGCAGCAGGAGAAGCGGACGACGGCCCCGCTAAGCCGGAACCAGTAGAAGCGGATCCGGTACAACCCGAATAAGCAAAAGCAGCCGTAGAATAATAAAGCAAGTTATAAACGGAAATAGGTAAATATAACCCTGCTGAGAATATGAAGAAAGAAGAACCGATAAAAAGAGTATTGCACACCGTAACGGATCTGCGAATACGTGAGAATGAAAACGGCCAGGCTGAAAGCCGTACTATTACCGGTTATGCTATTTTGTTTAATACCCCGTCTGCAAAACTTTACAGCGACGGTAACGAAGAAGCGTACGAGGTTATAGCCCGCGGCGCGGTTACTAAAAAGCTCCTGGATAGCTGCGATATTAAAATGACGATGTTTCACGATAGACATTTGATTTTAGCACGCAGCAAGAACGGGAAAGGTACACTAACTTACAGCGTGGACGATAAGGGCGTATACTTTGAGTTTGAAGCGCCTAAGACTGTAGACGGCGACAAAGCGTTAGAGCTGGTAAGACGTGGCGATATTGCCGGCTGTAGTTTTATGTTTACTACCCATTATTACGATAATGCTTTTGTCTCGCGCAGCGTGAAAATTGTAAAGGGCAAAACGATAGTTACCTACACCGTAAAAGTTATTACCGGTATCTATGATTTTACCCTGGCTGCGGATCCTGCGTACCCAGATACTAACTGTAATGCGCGAGCGCAAGAAGCGGCCAACGAAGCACGAGTAATGAGAGCTGTAGAGGAAATGCGCCAGGCTGCTAATACGCCTATAATGGGCAAAACTATCGAAATTAAGTGCAGAAATAGGCGAAAAACTGCGGATTTTCAAGTAGCAGAAATGAGAAAAAAGGCAAAATACGGGCTATAATAGCTTCTATGCAGCAAAGGGATTTTATACAGAGATTAAACGGCGTCGTATTGTCGTCGCCTTAAAGGTACGACGCCTGCCCGCTGCGCGCAGAACTCACACGCGCAGCGGTTTTTAAGAATTATATGTTAAACATAATAAAGTAAACAGTATGGCAAAGATTGAAGTAATTATTAACGGGGTATCATATCCCTGCCGTCCTACTATGGGCGCTATGATCCGTTTTAGAGAGATCGCAAATAAGGATATTACACAGCTTGAAAACAATTTTACGGATATGTGTAAATATCTGTATTGCTGTGTAGCGTCGGCCTCAGCAGCGGACGGTATAGATTTTAATCTGGACTTTATGGCATTTGCAGACGCTATTTGCCCAGAAGATCTAAACAGCTGGTTTAGAAATTTGCAGGCAGAAATAAACGCCGGCAACGAAGCCTAAAGCACAAAGAAAAACAGATCAATAAACCGCACTGAGGTAACGCAAATTACTGCGGTACTTTAGTGCGGTTATTCGTAAAAGCTAAAAGAATATGGCAGGAAAAAGCACAATATCTATAACCTTTAGGCTGGATAGCGACGGCAAAGGTTTTAAGGATCTGGCCAACGACGCCGAGGGCTTAAAAAAGGTTATAACCTCAACCGTTACCGAAGCGCAGCAGCTAAAGGGTAACGTTATAAATTTCGCAGCGCTGGCCACCGGCATAGACGCTGCGCAGCGCAGTTTTAACCAGCTACAGTCTGGTATGCAAAATCTGGCCAACGCGTACGCCGTCCAGGAAGTAAACGAAACCAGGTTAGCTACTGTTATGACCCAGCGAATGGGCGCCACCGAAGCCGAGATACAGAGTATTAAGGAGCTGGCCAGCGCGCAGCAGGAATTAGGCGTTATCGGCGACGAAGTGCAGCTATCGGGAGCGCAGCAAATTGCTACGTTTTTGAATGAAAAAGCGAGCCTGGAAACTTTGCTGCCGGCTATGAATAATTTGTTAGCGCAGCAAAAGGGATTAAACGCTACAACCCAGGACGCTATTACTGTGGGTAACTTGATGGGTAAAGTAATGCAGGGCCAAACCTCAGCGCTTACACGCGTGGGTATTACTTTCGACGAAGCCGAGGAAAAGGTACTGAAATACGGAACCGAAAGCGAGCGCGCGGCTATGCTGGCCCAGGTTATTACTAATAACGTGGGTAATATGAACGCCCAATTAGCGCAGACCGAAAGCGGAAAGCAGCAGCAGTTAGCTAACCGATTAGGCGATATTAAAGAGCAAATCGGCGGCCTGGTAAATGGCGCTTTGCCGTTTGTTACTATCGCGGCGCAGTCTACGCAGGCACTGGCCAGCATTACCACACTGGTAGGCGGTATTAAAACCCTATCGACAACCTTATACGCCAGCGCTAAAGCGTTTGCAGTATCTACCGCGGCGTTTGTTAAAAACAAAGTAGCAACCCTGGCGGCGGCAGCTGCGCAAAAGGTAGTAACCGCGGCTACTACGGTATGGACGGGCGTACAAAAGATCCTAAACCTGGTACTGACTATGAACCCGATAGGCTTAATTATTACGGCTATCGGTGCACTGGTTACAGCCATTATCGCGGCATACAATAACTGCGAGGGCTTCCGGCAGATCGTCGATAAAGTCTGGGAAGCTATAAAGCCGCTGGCTAACGCCATTATGAACGGTTTGGCTAAGGCTTTCGAGTGGCTGGTAGAAAAGTGTAAGGAAGCCTGGGAATGGCTT
>JAFYOG010000128.1 GCA_017560285.1 Clostridia bacterium | reverse complement strand
TTTTACCGAACGCGAGGATATATCTGTTCCTACACAAAAAACAGTCAAAAAGGCGAAGCCCAACAATAATATCGTAACAGAAAACTCCAAAGCCTGCAAGATTAAGGATATTTCATTTTTGGAAAAAGAACGCACCACCACAGGAATCGGCGAATTTGACAGAGTGCTGGGCGGTGGCATTGTAGCAGGCTCGGTTGTTTTGTTATCGGGCGAACCGGGAATAGGGAAGTCTACTTTACTTTTGCAAATTTGCACGAAATTGGGCGATTTTGGCAAGGTTTTGTACGTTACGGGCGAAGAATCGTCTTCGCAAATTAAAATTCGCTGCAGACGATTAGGCGTTGATCACGAGGACGTATATATACTAAGTGAAAATAATATCGATAACATTATCGGCGAGATAAATTCGGTACAGCCCGAGGTTGTTATTATCGACTCTATACAGACCATGTATGACGATAACTATCCCTCTTCACAAGGCAGCGTTACGCAGGTGCGCCAATGCGCATTGCGTTTAATAAGCAAAGCAAAAGAGGATGGCGTCTCTATGCTGTTGGTGGGCCACGTGAACAAAGAGGGCGCTATTGCAGGCCCCAAGGTTTTAGAACATATGGTTGATGCGGTTTTATATTTCGAAGGCGATAAACAGCATACCTACAGAATTGTTCGCGCCGAGAAAAACAGATACGGTTCAACAAACGAAATCGGTGTGTTTGAAATGTCCGAAGACGGTTTAAACGAAATTGAAAAGCCCTCGGAAATGTTACTTTCTCAACGTCCTACGGGTGTTCCCGGAAACTGCCCCGTATGCGTTATGGAGGGTTCAAGACCCATTATAGCAGAAGTTCAATGCTTAGTAACGCCTACTGTTTATCCTTCGCCAAGAAGAATGTCATCGGGTATCGATTATAACCGCACCGCATTATTGCTTGCAGTGCTTGAAAAACGCCTTGGATTAAAATTTTCTACCCAAGACGTATATGTGAACGTCGCCGCAGGAATGCGTCTTTTAGAGCCCGCCTGCGATGCCGCATGCGCTATGGCAATGATATCTACTTATAAAAATACCCCAATGCCCGATGATCTTATAGTTTTTGGTGAAATAGGCTTGGCAGGGGAGTGCAGGTCTGTTGCTAACACTAACCAGCGTATAAACGAAGCCATAAGATTAGGCTTTAAACGTATTGCAATACCTTACAGATCGGTTTCTGCAGCTAAAAAATACAGCGGTGTAGAAATTATACCATTACACGGTGTATATGATTTACTTAAACTGATCGATGTAAAATAGTAAATGTTAACATTTTGTTCATATTTACGCATAGGAGGTTAAAATGGAGCGGATTTGCGACCCATATATGCCGAGAAGCAACGTAAAAAAGGCGTTTATTTCGGCATTATTACCCGACGAAATCGTGCAGGAATTGCAGGATATGGGTATAAAAACCTATAAATTAGGCCGCACGCCAAACATATTAAGCGAGCTATCGTATCATCCAGATATACTGCTTAATAACTTTCGTAATGGCCAATGGATGTGCGAAAACGATCCAAAATATTTACCAAAAGATCTGCCGCGCTCGTTATTTGTTGAATCAGAAGCGGAGCTCGGTGATTTATATCCGTACGATTGCTTATTTAATAATTTTAGGCTCGGAAAAGCACTTATATGCGGAATGGGCACAGATTATTTAATCAGAGCTTATGCAGACTATGATGAGTACAGAATAATCTACGTAGAACAGAATTACGTTAAATGCTGTTGTATACCGGTAACTGATAATGCAGTAATTACTTGTGATTATTATATAGGACGAGCCTTAAGAAAAAATGGTTACGATGTGTTAACCGTAAAG
>JAFYOG010000127.1 GCA_017560285.1 Clostridia bacterium | reverse complement strand
GGACGGTTATATTGGAAAAGCCCAAATTTATAACGTCCTCTAAGCTTTTTGTAAAGCTTTCCTTCGTATCGCCGGGCAAGCCTGCAATAAGGTCTGCGTTTAAGCTATCGAACCCAACCGAAAACGCTGTTTCCGCCGCGTTAAAAAACTGCTGTACGGTGTGCTTTCTGCCTATGTTTAAAAGCACTTGGTCGTTGGTGGTTTGGGGGTTTATGCTTATACGCTTTACACCGTTTGCTTTTACGGCAAGCAGCTTTTCTTTGGTAACGGTATCCGGTCTGCCTGCCTCGAAGGTGTATTCGGTAGCATCGGTAATATTTACGCTTTGGTTAATGCAATCCAAAAGCGAATTAATTTGCCGTGGGTCTAAAATCGAGGGTGTACCGCCGCCGATATATACGGCGCGCAGGTTCATACCCAAGGCTTTTATCATTTCCCCCGTATTTTTTATATCCTGCATTAGCTTTTGCAAATATTCGGGGATTAGATCGAACAATCTTTTATTGCTGTAGGAAACGAAAGAGCAATAATCGCACCGAGTGGGGCAAAAGGGGATAGAAACGTATAACCCGCAATCGTTAGGCTGTATACCGCTAAGCATTTTTTGCTGAACAAGGGCAGTTTCCACCGAAAGGTTGGATTTTTCTAAAGAAACCTCGTAATCCTTATTAAAAAGGTTTATAACCTCTTGGGCGGAATAGCCTTTATCTAAATAGAACTTGGCGCGCTTTACGGGGCGCAAGCCTGTAATATAGCCCCAAGGCAGTTCGAAGCCAAAAAGGCTTCTGCCCGCCTGCAAAAACGCCTTGCCGATGGCGTTCATGGCATAAAAATCCGCATTCATAGGGATAGACGGCATATAGCCGCCTATAAATTCGCCCTTGGCGCTTTTTGGACCACAGCCCAAAACCACCCTTGCGATAAATATATTTTTTTCGGTTTCTTCCAAATAAAATTCCGCATAATTTTCGCTTGTATCCCCTGCGCGGAACTTTTCGCCGGGGAAATAGAGCAAGCACATTGTTTGGAAGTAATAATCGTTAAGATAGCTTGTGCGGTTATCTATAAAAAGCTTCATTTGCGCAATTCCTTGGTATCGATAACAACGTTTATGGGGCCGTCGTTTTCTACGGTAATATCCATATGTGCGCCGAAAACGCCGGTGCAGGTAGGCAATACCTTGCCGATTTCCAAAGCCAGCTTATCGAAGGCTTCTTTGCCAAGGTCGTACTTGGCGGCGTGGGTGCAATCGGGGCGGAAGCCGCGGGTTACCCTGCCTGCAAGCACAAAGTTGGAAATAAGCATTATTCCGCCGTTTACCGCGGCGGTATTAAGCGAAAGCTTGCCTTCATCATCCCTAAACACCCGCAAACCGGATATTTTATTTGCCATTTTGGCTATATCCTCGTCGGTATCGTCATCGAACACACCGATAAAGGCTATAAGCCCTGTTTGGATTTGGGAAACCACCTCACCATCCACTACGCATTTTGCGCTGTGGACGCGCTGTACGACAGCTCTCATACACTACCTCTGGATACTTCACGCACACCCTTAATACGGTGCAGGTTGCTTTTAATGTTGCGCAGATGGTCTACACCGCTACACTTTATACCCACGGCTATAATCATAATACCCTCGTTTTCGCGGGTTTGTATAGAGGTTACAGCCACCTTCATATCGTTAAGGGCAAGTGTAATATCTGCAATAAGGTGGGGAGAATATTCCCCGAAAATGGTAAGCGATGCTTCGAAATTGCCGAAGTTGCGGGTTGCAAGACGTTCGGACCAAGAAGCAACCACCCAACGGTCTTTATCCTCGGGGCGGTTAAGACCCGCCACCGCGTTGGGACAATCGTATTTATGAATAGATACGCCGTAGCCCCTTGTGATATAGCCGATAATATTATCGCCGGGAAGGGGGTTACAGCATTTTGCGAATTTAACGGTACAGCCCTCTACGCTATCTACGATGACGCTGTCCGCATTGCTCTTTGCCACGCGCTCGTAGCGGGAAAGGGTTTTGGGAGTTTCTATAACGGGGGTAACGGGAGCTTCTGCCTGCGGTGCAACCACACGCATAAATTCGTCCCTTAATCTTACCGCGATTTTAGAAACCGATAAACCGCCGTAGCCGATATTGTTATACAAATCGTCCACGTCTGCCAAGGAAAGGCGGTTTGCCAAATTGCGCATAATTTCGCTCTTTTGCGCTTCGGTATAAGACCTGCCGTAACGCTTTATTTCCCGTTCGAGCTCGGTCTTGCCCACGGCGATGTTATCTGCCCTGCGTTCCTTTTTAAAGAACTGACGGATTTTGTTTCTTGCTTCGCCGGAGCGAACTATCTTAAGCCAATCACGCGAGGGGCCCTTTGAAGAAGCACTTGTAAGAACCTCTACGATCTGACCTGTTTCTAAAATTGTATCGATAGGAACTATATTGCCGTTAACCTTTGCGCCCACCATTTTGTTACCTACCGCCGAGTGAATGGCATAGGCAAAATCTATGGGGGTGCTGTCGTTGGGAAGGTTTATAACGTCGCCCTTGGGGGTAAAGACGAAAATTTCGTCCTCGAACAAATCTACCTTTAAGGGGCGGAAAAATTCGTCGGGGTCGTCGGCATCCTTTTCGGTTTCCAAAAGGGTGCGAATCCACTGAAGCTTGGTATCGATAGTTTCTTTAGCCTGCTCGCCGGATTTATATTTCCAGTGGGCGGCAAGACCGTATTCCGCAACGCGGTGCATTTCCCAGGTTCTTATCTGAACCTCGAAGGGGATACCCTCTTTACCGATAACGGTGGTATGCAAGGAACGGTACATATTGGGCTTAGGGGTGGAAATATAATCCTTAAATCTGCCGGGCATAGAGTTAAACTGCTCGTGAATAATGCCCAAGGCGGTATAGCAATCGAGCTCGGTATCTACAATAATACGCAATGCGTAAAAATCGTAGATTTCGTCGAACTTCTTGCTTTGGTTATACATCTTTTTATAGATGCTGTAAATGGTTTTTACTCTGCCCGAAAGCTTATATTTTACGCCGTAGGAATCTAAGCTTTCGCCGACCTTTTCGGTTGCTTTATCCAAAAAGTCTTTATTTTCGCCGTAGCGCTTGCTTATATCGTCGGAAACCTCTTGATAACCGATAGGGTCAAGATAATGAAGTGCAAGAGTTTCTAATTCCTGCTTTATCTTTTGGATACCCAAGCGGTGAGCAAGGGGCGCGTAAACGTGCATTGTTTCCAAGGCGATAGAACGCTGTTTTTCGGGGGAGCGAACGTCCAAGGTGCGCATATTGTGCAAGCGGTCGCAAAGCTTTACGAATATAACGCGCAAATCCTTGCTCATTGCAAGGAACATCTTGCGCAGGTTTTCTATGCTTTCATCCTGCTTTGTTTCGAAGGGGATATGAACCAGCTTGGTTACGCCGTCAACGATTTCTGCAACGTCTGCGCCGAATTCCTTGCGCAAAAACTGCAGGTCGATTTTTTCGGAGCAATCCTCCACCGTATCGTGCAAAAACGCCGCACAGATAGAATCGGTATCCAAGGAAAGCTTAAAAACCTCCTCGGCAACCGATATGGGGTGAACTATATAATCTTCGCCGGATATACGCTTTTGACCCTCGTGAAGCTTATCGGCGTATTCGTAGGCTTTGTAAATTTTGTCGTAATCGTAGCCGCCTGCCTCTTTAATTTTGGCAAACAGCTCTTCTGCTTGTTTAAGCATAATTATCCTTTATCTGCCCACTGCGCCGCGGATTGCCCGCAGCAAGGGCGAATCGTCTATATTGGTTTTGCCTGCGGCGGGTATGGGTTTTATTAAAACCGAATTGCCGTCGGCGGAATATTTAAGCTCTATCAGCTTACGCTCCTGCAATACCTCGATAATTATCTTTAGCTTGCACAGCGTAACCGATATTTCGAATTCGTCGCAAAGGGTGCGTACCGCAGAGGTAAGCGAAATGGTTTTGCCGTCGGTGCCCATTTCCCTGCGTAAATAGCGGAACACGTTGCGGAAATCTGCCAAATCGGGGATATCACGTTCTGCGTTTTCGTAGCCCTCGCCGTTGGAAAGCATTCGAAAATGCTTGTTGCAAACAGCCATTTCCTCGGTTTCGGCTTCGTTAACCCTTACAGCCTTTATAAACAGCTGGGGCGTGCGCATTCCCATATATTCGTTCATATCGGCGGTAAAAGCAACGTCGCAAACGTCGCCGTCGCTATAAGGGAAGCTGTCGAAGGGGATGCCGAAATACACCGCGTTAAAGGAATAACTGCGGCCGTTTTCGGTGCCGCACACACGGAACCGAACGTGCCTGCCCTGGGAAAGGGGAACAACGTCTTTTAGAGCGCAGTTGCGAAGCATTAAAACGGG
>JAFYOG010000021.1 GCA_017560285.1 Clostridia bacterium | reverse complement strand
TGACGGTGTAAAAAAATACACTATTAAGCTTTCCGATACCTGCGATTATTCGTATATTAAGTTTGTATTCAAGAAGAATATAGGCTGGTTTTTCATTTCCGAAGCTGTTGTAAACGGTATTGTTGACGGTGTTGCCGAAAGTGTTTCCAATCCTTACGACAGTCAATTTACCGAAACCGTTGCAACATCTAATCTTAATAGTGTTCTTTCCGGAAGTGCGTACAACGCATCTAAGGGAAGCAGCGTTATTTCTAAAAACTGTGGTACAAGCATAAGCCATACCAATTATGATACCAGATGTGGTTACGTTGCAAGCAGATTAACAGACGCGGCCATTACCGGAAGCCATTCCGCAAGCGGCAGATGGAACGGAGTTAATACCACTAACGTTAACACCTCGATTACGTTAACGTTAAATAACAATAATTCAGTTAACGATGTTTGCGGTTTTGCGGTTCATATGTTTAACCGTCCTTCCGCTACTATAAACTTGCCCTCTTATGTTGATATCGAGGTAAGCAAAAACGGAACCAATTTCTATAAAGTTGGCAGAGTATATGCTCCCGATACAAAACAGGAAAATTTTGTTTACAGCTTGCATTTAACAAAGCTTTTGTCTGCAAAAAAGGTAAGATTTACCTTCCCGGCGACAAACGGTTATATGTGGATCGAAGAAATAGAAGTATATGCAAACCGCTCAGCATCTGTTTCCTCTGTTGCTACTACGGGTTATTTAAAGCCTTCTTCAAGCGTATTGGGCGGAGTAGAAGACCTTGCGCTTATTTACTTTAACCACGGCACTAACTATGGAGTTAACCAAGAAATGCTTTTGCCTTACGTTGGTTATTTGGATGAGGACGGTAATGTTATCGACACTATGTTCGATGGTTACTTGTTCCTTCCTCAGGTTGGCAGAATGTCTTGCGAAAACCACACTCCTTACGGAATTAACTGTGCCAAAGACTGGAA
The DNA here is from genome assembly GCA_017560285.1 of Clostridia bacterium. Taxonomy (GTDB): domain Bacteria; phylum Bacillota; class Clostridia; order Oscillospirales; family CAG-382; genus Coliplasma. Next base: position 2,380 of record JAFYOG010000021.1, on the reverse strand, counting down.
TTGGTATTTTAACGAAATGTTTAAATCCAATTACAATCTCGATGCGCTAAATAAAACTGCCGAAAAGGTAAAATTGCTTCTTGGCAAAAGCGAACTGAAGCTTAAGGTATTCCTGACATTACCCCACATGGATTATACAGTTACTAATTTCGGCGATATTAATAACGACGGTGTAAACGAAGACGTTACCACAAAAGACGGTCGCGTAGATACTGCCAAAAAGTTTACTAAGCGTTTGAAGGATACCTTTAATTCGAAAAACTATGCCAATTTGGAGCTTTGCGGTTTCTATTGGTTCCACGAAGAAATATCAGACTACGATTGGAATAATAACTATATCGGCGATGCACAAACTGCAAAAGCAGTTACCGCCGCTGTTAAAACCCAAACAGGGTTACCTATGTTCTGGATTCCTTATTACCAAGCGCGTGGATATAATAGCGGATACAGCTTTGGTTTTCAGGCTGTTTGCTATCAGCCCAACTATGCGTTCGATTTGAACGTGGACGTATCTCGCTTGGGCGATGCCGCGGCTGTGGCGCGCCAATACGGTATGTGTATCGAACTTGAAATGGGCGACGGTGCCGACGTAGATTACCGTTATTTCCAAAAGTATATGGATTATCTAAGCGGCGGCGTTACTTACGGATATATGAATAATTCCATTCATATGTACTATCAAAATCGCGATACAATCGGCAGAACTTGGAATGATGAAGGCCGTTCGAGGTTAATTTATACCTATACCTACGATTTTATCAAGGGCAAGCTTGATACAACACCCGATGCGGCAACGGATATTTCTATTACCGTTCATAAAAACACACCATACCGCAGTTCTGTTAATACGAATGAAGACGATAGACAAATATACAAGCTTTCTACTTCTCCTGCGCATGGCAGCATTGCATTTGCCGAAGACGGAACCTTTGTATATTATCCTAACAAAAACTTTACAGGAACCGATACGTTTAAGTATAAGATCAGCAACTATTTGGGTTGGTCTACCGAATGTACTGTTACCATAACCGTTAACTAAGAAATGAGTAAGTTTAAAATCTGTTTAAAATTATTTGCTACGTTCTTTAAAATCGGCGCATTTACAATAGGCGGTGGCTATGCTATGCTACCGCTTATTCAGCGAGAAGTGGCCGAAAAAAACAAATGGATTGACGAATCCGTAATGCTTGATATAGTGGCTATTGCCGAATCAACACCCGGGCCTATTGCTATTAACACCGCAACCTTTGTCGGCACAAAAACCGCAGGCTTTTGGGGCGCTTTTTCGGCTACTCTTGGCACGGTATTGCCTTCGTTTTTAATAATTTCGTTGCTTTCCAAGGTGCTTGGATATTTTATGGAATACGAAGCTGTTAAGTTTGCGTTCATTGGCATACGAGCAGGCGTGATAGCCCTTATTGTTAAAGCGTTGTGGGGAATGGCAAAAAAATGCCCCAAAAATATGTTTTCTTTAATAATGGCTGTATTGGCGTTTGTAATTGCCTTGTTTGTTGACGGCAGTGTGCTATACGTTATAATCGGCGGAGCATTAATCGGTTTGGCAGTTGGTTTGATTTCAAAGCAAAAGGAGGATAAAAAATGATTCTCCTTATAAAATTGTTTTTAACCTTTTTAAAAATAGGTGCGTTTACCTTTGGCGGCGGCTATGCTATGTTGCCTCTAATGGAAGAAGCAGTGCTCCAAAACGGGTGGATAGCGCAGGAAGAATTAACTAATTTTATCGCAATAGCAGAATCTACACCCGGTCCGGTAGCAATTAATATGGCGACCTATATAGGAATGGAAACAGCAGGTTGGCTTGGCGCTATTGTTTCCACCATAGGTGTTGTTTTACCTTCCTTTGTTGTAATTTTAATTGTTGCAAAGTTTTATACCAAGTATAAAAACAGCTTTATTGTTAATAATTGCCTTAACGGATTGCGTCCTGTCGTTGTCGGCTTAATTGCCTCGGCAGTGGTTTCACTTGGGGCAGGGGTGTTCTTTCCTGCAGGGGTTAATCTTTCCGCATTCAATTACACCTTCTTCTGTTCTGTTTTAATTTTTGCTCTTATTTTGTATTTAGCCTTCAAAAAGGTCAGTCCTATTATTTTAATTTTAATTTCAGCCGCACTTGGGATTGCAGTCGGCTATGCCGAAAAACTATTGCCAGTTTAATTTATAAGAGGTATTTAATGAGAAAGTTTCTGTCTTTAATCTTAATAATTACAATGCTTATGTCCATATTGCTTTGCTTCCAATCTGCAATGCTTACGGCAAACGCAGCTATGGCATCTAAGACCGTATTGGGCGGTTACGAAAATTTGTGTCTGACATATACCTTCCGTACTTCCCGTACCGATTACGGCAGACACACCGTAGA
>JAFYOG010000126.1 GCA_017560285.1 Clostridia bacterium | reverse complement strand
TAGCGCCCAATGGAAATCTATGGGCATTTTGGGGGTAGAGATGGAGGCGGCGGCATTGTATATGATAGCCGCAAAGGCGGGCAAAAAAGCCCTTTGCGTTTGCACCGTAAGCAACCATATGTTCACCAAAGAGGAGCTTTCCGCCGAGGAACGCCAAAACGGCTTTAACGATATGATAAAGCTCTGCTTAGAAACTGCAATAAGCGAATAAAAGTATAACGAAAAAGCAAAAAGGAGCGTAATATTCGCTCCTTTTTCTTTACCGTTTAAAGCTTAATTTTAGGTTTTTGCGTCGTAGGGGCGCCCCCACTATGTCCAAAAATGAAATCCCCCCGTTGTACGGGGGGATATTTATTACGGCTTGCAGCTTTTAAGGGGTCCAATTATGTCCGCATTCCCAACAATAAAAACCGTCTACGCCTACACCTGTGGTATGCCAGCTGTTCCCACACTCGGGGCAGAACACGTTGGGTGTTTCGTCGCACATCGGGCAAACGAAGGTATCTTTATCGTGTTGGGTGCTTGTGGAAATTTCTGTGCCGCATTTTGTGCAGATATAATCGTACATAGTGGGGGAATTATGGTTTGCAAAGCATATAGGGCAGATAAAATCCCCCGTTTCTTCGTAAAAGTATTGCCAAATATAGGTGCCGCAATAAATGCAGTTTGCACATCGTCTGCAACGCTTTCCGTTATAATCCTGCGCTGTGCTAAGATTTAACGGCGCATTGCAAATTTCGCATTCGCCGTAATAAATTCCTCGGCTTTCGTCATAGCAGGATTTGCATAAAAAGGCTTGGGCTTCTAAATATTCCTCGGGGGTTATATCGCCGTAGCATTCACGGCATCGGGCGCAGCTTGGGCAAACGGTGCCGCCGAACTTCGTGCTATCCTCGTACTGTATGTATTTTTCGCACTTTTCGCAAACGTTAACACCTTCAAAATTATTGAAGTCGCAGAATGTGCAATCTCCGTAAAGGTAAATATAAACCTCTTCGCTGCTTCGATTGCAGTACAGACAGCTTGTATAATAGCTTTTGCCGTACAAGCATTCCCAACATTCGGTTTGGGTTTTCATCAAATAAACCGACAACCCGCTTCTTTCGCACCTGTTACAGCTGTAAATGGGGTTTTCATTTCCGGGGAAAACCACGTGACAATCGAAGCATAAAAGCCATACGTCCCCATCGTTATATTCCACCGATTTTTTACATTTGGGGCAGGTGGTGTTTATTGTGGTATCATAAACAGGCTCGCTTGTTTCGGGTTCACTAACCTCGGGCTCGCTTGTTTCGGGCTCGCTTACATCAGACGAAACGTCAGAAATATCCGAACTATCAGAAATATCCGAACTATCCGAAATGTCCGAACCGTCCAAACCGTTGCTGCTTTCGGGCAGGGAAAGGTCAGAGCTTTCTATAACATCGCTTGCTTGGCTTTGGTCGGGTTCCTCGCCGTTGTTGCCGAACACAAACAACAAGCACAGCGCAGTTGCAACAACCGCAAAAACCAAAACCG
>JAFYOG010000125.1 GCA_017560285.1 Clostridia bacterium | reverse complement strand
GGTAATATTGCCGAGCTTTTGATAGAAATTAACGGCAAATGCATAAAGCAGAAAAAGCTTGACAGCTTTGTTTTTAAGCTTTACGAAAAGCTTAAAGGGCAAAAAGGCGTAATAAAGCATTGCTTTGCAACCGCATTTACTTATAACGGGTTAGAGGACGTTTGCGTTTTTGATAACCTTTCTGCCCTTTATACCGTTAACGGCGGGTGCGGGTTGCAACTTGTTACCGCCGTAGCGCAATTATCCAGCGAGCTGGGGGACGAGGCGGTTGTTTTTTGCCACCCCGTAAACACAGAGCTTGCACAGGCGGTATATTTCCCCAAAACGAAAACCGCTTTATCCGTAAGCGGTTTAAAGCTTTGCAAAAAGGCAACGGAAAGCCACAATATTTCCTGCCAACGGTTTTACGAAAAGCAAGAGCTTGCGTTGGTTAAAAACCGCACAAGCGGGCTTTCTTCGCTATACGAAAGCCTTGCCGCAGAGGCGCAATCCGAGCTTTTTGAAGCAAGGAAAACGCATAACGAGATAGAGGAAATATATATTAAGGCGATGGATTTTGAAAGCCTGAATTTATATTCCGAAAAGCTTATAAACCAAATTTTGGGGTAATAATTATTTTGGTTTTTGCATATATATTAACCGAAAGGATGGGAAGATATATATGGAACGAGCCAAAAAGAAAGCCCCAAAGGTAAACCAAAGAAGCATATGGCTTAACGGGCTTATAAGCGGAGGAATAGGGCTGTTGGTTATTGTTGCCCTTTTGCTTATTTTGCCTGCAATGCTTATTAGCAGTGCCGACCCGAAGGCGTATATTACCCCGCTGGTTGTTTTTTGCGTGGGTATGGGCGGTGCCGCCGCAGGTGCAATAGCGGCAAGCGTTACCAAGGGAAACGAGCTTGTTGCCGCATTAATTGCCGCCGCAGTTGTGGTTTTGCCTTTAATAGGAATTTCGCTTTTAATAAACGGCGGTTTTAACTTTTTTGGATTTTTAACGGTGGTTATTACCGTGTTTTTAATGGCATTGGCAGGGGGCTATGCGGTTACAAAAATAAGCGGCGGAAGAAAACGCAGTATGAAGAAGATTATGAAGCGTAGATAGCACTTGATTTATTTTTGCGGTTGTGTTATTATAATTACAACCAAAAGGTAAGGAAGTGAAGAAATGCGGTTGCAGGAATCCGGCGAAATGTATTTGGAAACCATATACGTGCTTGAAAAAAAGCTGCCTATTGTGCGCGCTATTGATATTTGCGAATACAGAAGCGTTTCCAAGCCCAGCGTTTCCCGCGCGGTGGGCTTGCTAAAGCAGGGCGGTTATATAGATTGTCAGGCAGACGGCGGGCTTGTTCTTACCGAAAGCGGCAGATTAGTTGCCGAAAAGATTTACGAACGGCACACTGTTTTGAAGGATTTTTTGGTAAAAATAGGTGTTGCCGACGAAATTGCCGATGAAGACGCCTGCAAAATAGAGCATATTATAAGCGACCAAACCTTTAATGCAATTAAAAATTCTTTAAATTAAATATAAAACAAAAAGCTGTCTTTGCGGGCAGCTTTTTTTCTTGTTTTTGCCTTACATATAAAAATGCTTTTTACGCATATTAAACTTGGTGCAAAATTAAAAAACAGGATAGGAAGCATTTGATGAAAACAAAGGTGATTGCATTTTTTTGCGCCCTGTTAACGGTGTTTTCGGTTGGGGTGCCATCGGCACAGGCACTGCCGGAAACCACCGAGGAATCGGTTACAAGGCTTATTCCCGGCGGTATGGCTTTCGGCGTAAAATTCTTTACCGAAGGGGCAATAGTTTTGGGCACCACGGGTGTAGAAACCGCAAACGGCATTGAATCCCCCGCAAAAACGGCGGGGCTGCGGTCGGGCGATATTGTTATAAGAGCAGGCGGCAAGGCTTTTAAATCTGCAAAAGAGCTTGTTTCTATAATAGAAGGCTGCGGCGGCAAAGAGATTATGGTTGCCTATTTGCGTAACGAAAAGGAGCAAACGGTTAAGGTTAAGCCCGCGCGGGATTTGGCAAGCGGAAAATACCGCATTGGTATTCTGGTAAAGGATTCTGTTGCAGGCATTGGCACGGTAACCTATATAGAGCCCAACACCCAAGATTTCGGTGGATTGGGGCACGGAATTTATGATAGCGAAACCGGCTTGCTTTTGCCCTTGGCAAAGGGCACGGTGGTAGAGGTAGATATTAACGGTATTACCAAAAGCTACAAAAATTACCCCGGCGAGCTTAAGGGAAAGTTCGGTACCGTTGCCGTAGGCGAGCTTTGGGATAACACCCAGCAGGGCGTGTTCGGCAGATTTTTTACACTGCCCGATAATTGCCAAGAGGCTGTCCCCGTTGGCGACAAAGGGCAGCTAAAAGAGGGCAAGGCCCATATTTTAACAACCCTTTCGGGGTGCGAAACAACAAAATACGAAATAGAAATAGAGGAAATTTACGCTAAATCGGGCAGTACAAAGAACTTTTTGGTGCACGTTACCGATAAAAGTCTTTTGGACCAAACCGGCGGAATAGTTCAGGGTATGAGCGGAAGCCCTATTATTCAGAACGGCAAGCTTGTTGGCGCCGTTACCCACGTTCTTGTAAACGACCCGACCCGCGGATACGGCATTTTTATAGAAAATATGCTTAACACCGCTTATGACGTAGACGACCAACAAACCTATTTCAAAGTGGCGGCATAAAAAGAAAAAAGGCGACCTTAGGTTGCCTTTTTTGCGTTATTGTATTTTTTATAATTTTGTGTTATAGTTATTGTATAAATAAGACAAAGGTGAATTTAATGGAAAAGCTTATAGAATTAAAGGCAAATTTAGAGAAAAAGGGTTACGCTGTTTCGGTTTTTGAAAGCAAGGAAGAAGCGGCGGCTTATATGAACGGTCAAATAGACGGCAAGACCGTGGGAATAGGCGGCTCTGCCACCGTTAACCAAATGGGGCTTTACGACCTGCTTTGCACCCACAACACCGTGGTTTGGCACGACAGAAAGCCCGCCGAAATGACGGTTGCCCAAGCAAGGCTTGCCGCCGCGCAGAGCGAAATATACGTAAGCTCGGTTAACGGAATTTCGTTAAAGGGCGAAATAGTTAACATAGACAACACGGGCAACCGCGTTGCCGCAATGACCTTTGGCCCCAAAAAGGTTTATTTGGTTATTGGCGCAAACAAGCTTGCACCCGACCTTGACGGCGCCGTTTACCGCGCCCGCAATATTGCCGCGCCCCTTAACGCAAAGCGGCTTAACCGCAAAACGCCCTGCGCAATAAAGGCAGACAAATGCTACGATTGCAACAGCAGCGAGCGTATATGCCGTAATTTAAGCGTATTTTGGGAAAAGCCCACGGGTGTGGATTACGAGATTATTTTAATTAACGAAGGCTTAGGGTTTTAGGAATGAAGATTTTATCCTTTGGCGAGATTTTGTGGGACGTTTTCCCCAAGGAACGGTTTATAGGCGGGTCGCCCCTTAATTTTGCGGCGCATCTTGCCGTTATGGGCGAGCAGGTTTATATGCTCTCGGCGGTTGGCAAAGACGGGCTTGGTAAAGACGCGCTGAATTATTTAAAAAGTAAAAATATCGGGTTGGATTACGTTTCCCAGAGCGATTACCCAACGGGGCAAAGCATTATCACCATAGACGATAAAAACACCCCAAGCTACAATTTGTTAAGCGGCGTTGCCTACGATTATATTCCCTTTTATAACGATTTACCGAATTTTGACGTTTTGTATTTTGGCACTATGGCGTTAAGAAGCCAACATAACCGCGAAACCTTAAACAAGCTGTTGGAACACAGCTTTAAAGAAATTTTTGTGGATATAAATATTCGCCCGCCCTATTACAGCGCCGATGCAATAGATTTTGCATTAAAGAACGCAACCGTTATAAAAATAAGCCTTGAAGAGCTGCCCACCGTTGCAGATTTAACCAACATAGCCCAAAAGGACGATTACGGGGCGTTTGCAAAGGAATTGCAAACGCGTTATACCAACCTGCGCTGTATTTTGATAACCCTTGGTGAATTTGGCGCTTATGCCCTTGATTGCGCCAACGGCAACGGGCATTTTTGCCCTGCGGTAAAGGCAAATGCGGTTTCTGCCGTCGGTGCGGGGGATAGCTTCTCTGCCGCCTTTGTGCATAAATATATAAAAAACGAGAATATAGACGATTGCCTTGAATTTGCCGCGAAAATTGCGGCGTTCGTGGTGGAAAACTGCGAGGCTGTGCCGGATTATAATATTAAAGATTTTGAATAAAAAAAGCACCTGAAAAGGTGCTTTTTTACTGTTTATTATTTACTGTACTTTGTTAACCCTAAAAGATAATCGGCGCTAACTCTGAAATAACGGCAAAAGGCAACAATATCCTGCAGGCTGGGTTCGTTTTTGCCGCACTCGATATATGACACCTTACGCTGTGTCATTCCCAAAATATTGCCAAGCTGTGTTTGGTTAAGGTTTGCATCTTCCCGCAGGTTACGTATTTTTTCGCCAAAGGAAAGCTCCATATTTATCACCCACAATATCTTACCACAGACAAAAACCGTCTATTGACATTTAGACATAATTCGTCTATAATATTGTTATTATTTCAAAAAGGAGTGTAAAATATGAAAGCTATGGTTTGCGAAATGTGCAACAGCAACGATTTGGTTAAACAAGACGGTATGTTTGTTTGCCAGCATTGCGGCACAAAATACAGCGTTGAAGAAGCCAAGAAATTAATGATTGAAGGCACCGTTAGCATAGATAACAGCGCCACCTTAGAAAATTACCGCACCCTTGCCCGCCGTGCAAGAGATGAATACAACACGGACAACGCGCAGAAATACTATGCACTTATTGCGGAAATGGACCCTAACGATTGGGAGGCTTCCTTCTTTACGGTATATTTTCAATCCTCTAACTGCATTATTGCCCATATAGCATCGGCTTGTAATGCAATAAGCAGCGTTTTGCCCACCACCTTTAGCTTGATAGACAAATTAGGCAGCGAAGCAGATAAAGAAGCGGCAGTAAGCGTGATTACCGTATATTGCACCGTTATTGCCGAAACCATGCGTAAATCGGCAACGAATCATTATAACGGTATAGATTCTTCTATACGTTCCAATTATTCCGGCGAATATCAACAACGCTGCAATGCAGCATCGCTTATACTTTTGTCCTTGGCAGGGCAAATAGAAAACCGCGGTGTAGAAAAATACGCAACGGCATATTCCAAGCTTGTGGGTAATTTATTTGCTACTCACAGCGACACTTTAAAGCCCGAAGCCGGAATAGAGTACGTAGAAAATTGGGCAAAGTGCGACCCACAAAAAGCCGAAGCCTATATTTCTCGCAACATTGTCGGAACGTACACCAAAGTTTCTGAAGCTTATTTAAGAATTTGGAAGACACTTAACCCTAACGCAGAGCATCTGCACAATGTAAAGAAAAAAGAAGCAGCCGCCGAATCCGCAAAAAGGGGAATTAAGGCAGCATTTTGCACAATATTAGTTGGTGTTATATTTTGTTTTATAGGTAGTGCTTTAGGCGCACATGATAGGTATGACCCCAACACGTTTGGGGTGGTTATGTTCGTCATCGGTCTTATTCTTACAGCAGTTGGATTGATTAATATTCCCAAAAACATTTTCAGAGCAAACAAAGCAAAAAGAGAGCTCGAAGAACTAAATACAAAATAACAAAAAACAGCCGAGAGGTAAAACCCTCTCGGCTTTGTTTTTGTTTTTATACTCTTTCGAAAATCCACAAATGGCTGCGGTATTCCAAATTTTCGTAAATGTGCATACCGAAATTCATAAGCTGCTGACCCGTATAGGTGTTGCCGCTGAAGATTTCCTTATAGGTTGCGTTTTCGTCCAAGCCGCGTATGGTTACGCGGTCGTTGTTGGGGTAAAGCTTAACGTGGGTGTTTACGTAGCCTGCGATACAAACCGATTTATCCGCAGAAACGGTACACCAAGCAGAGCAATCCTCGGCATGAGGGTCGCGCAGACGGTGGTAATCGCCCTTAAGAAGAACCTCGCCGTACTTTTTATAAAGATTTGCGGTTTCTTTAACCTTGTTTTGCTCTTCCTCGCAAAGCTTGGTGGGGTCTAATTCGTAACCGAAGGAACCTGTTAAAGCAACGGTGAAGCGGGTATCGAAGGAGGTTACGTGGTCGGTTTGGTGGTTGGGCACCGCAGAAATATGGGCGCTCATACAAGACAAAGGGTACACCAAAGAGGAGCCGTACTGAATTTTTAATCTTTCGATAGCGTCGGTGTTGTCGCTTGTCCAAATTTGGGGCATATAGTAAAGCAGACCTGCATCGAACCTACCGCCGCCGCCGGAGCAGGATTCGAACAATACGTCGGGGAATTCTTGGTTAAGACGCTCTAAAATGGAATATAAGCCCAAATAGAAGCGGAAATCTACCTCTTTTTGGCGGTTTGCGGGAAGCATTGCAGAGCCCGCCTCGGACCAGTTGCGGTTGAAATCCCACTTAACGTAGGAAATGCCGCCTTCGCGCAATATTTTAGCCACAGATTCGTAAATATAATCGCAAACGTCCTGACGTGTTAAATCCAAAATGCACTGATATCTGCCCAAGGAACGGGGACGGTTTGCATAGTGCAGGCACCAATCGGGGTGCGCCTTATAAAGCTCGCTGTCGGGGGATATCATTTCGGGCTCGAACCAAATGCCAAGCTTTACGCCCTTTGCCGCCAAATGGTCGGAAATGCGTTTTATGCCGCCGGGCAGCTTCTTTTCGTTAATGAACCAATCGCCCAAGGAGCGTTTATCGTCATCTCGCTTGCCGAACCAGCCATCGTCGATAACCATTAATTCTACGCCCAAATCTGCGCAGGCATCGCCGATTTTTATAAGCCGTTCGGAATCGAAATCGAAATAGCAAGCCTCCCAGCTGTTAAGCAATACGGGACGTCTTACGTCGCGGTATTTGCCGCGGGCAAGGCGGTTGCTGAAAATTTTGTGGAAGTTGTTGGAAAGCTTATCCAACCCCTCGGCGGAATAGGTCATTACGCATTCGGGGGTGGTAAATTCCTCGTTAGGGTCAAGCTCCCAACCGAAGGATTCGGGGTTTAGACCTATAACCGCGCGGGCGGTATCGTATTGGTTGCCCTCTACCTCGGCGGTAAAGCTGCCGGAATATACCAAAACAAAGCCGTAAGCCTCGCCGCTTTCTTCATCGGCGTTTTTAGATGTCATAATAAGAAAAGGGTTGTGAACGTGGGAAGAAGCACCGCGGCGGGAGGACATAACAAAGCGGCTGTGGTTAAGAGCAGAGCGTTCGATATGCCGTTCGCGGGCGTGGGTACCGAAGTTGGATATAATATCGTATTTGATGTTATCGAAATCTACTGCGGCAGATGCGGCACGGTCCAAATGAACGGTGGAAACACCCTTGTTAATTATTTTTGCGTAACGGGTGATTATATCGTAATCCTCTAAAACGCAATAATAAAGCTCTACCGCTATATTGCTAACCTCGTCGTAAAGCTCTACAACCAAGGTTTCGCATTCGCTGTCGTTTTCGCAATAAACTGCGGGAAGACCCTTAATTTGGGGCTTGCCCTTTTGAATTCTTCTGCCAACAACGCGGGGGTCTACGATAATAGAGCCGTCGGGGTTGGTAATTTCCAAGGCGGGGGTACGCATATCTGCTCTGCCCCAGCAAGGATATTCCATAGGTGCATCGTCAAGGATAGGGCCTTCGGCATCCTCCATCATAGGGGAAAATGCGGCGCGAAGCTGCATACGGTACATATAACTGCAATCGCCCATTATCTTTTTGCCCCAATAAAGGTGAAGCAAAAAGCCGCGCTTTTCCTGCATTATATAGCTGTAATTTTTGGTGTGTAAAGAATATTGCCCTGTTTGGGAATCGTAAATAACAGACATTTTAAACCTCCGTGATTGTATCTTTTAAAGAATCATTGCGTTTGCCACGGCAAAATAAAGCAACAGCGCCAAGGCATCTACAACGGTGGTGATAAAGGGGCTGGCTACAACCGCAGGGTCGAAGCCGATTTTTTTAATAAGCAAGGGGAAGCAACAGCCCACCGCCTTTGCCACAAGCACGGCAATGGCAAGGGTTATGCTTACCACGAAAGCGGTTTCCCAGTTGGTGCCGTCGATATAAACCGATTTGAACAGGCACACAACCCCCAAGGATACACCGCACAAAACCGAAACGCGGAATTCCTTCCATAATATCCGCAAAATATCGCCCGTGGTAATATCCTCCAGCGATAAAGCACGAATAATGGTAACCGAGGTCTGACCGCCTGCGTTACCTGCGGTACCCATTAGCATAGGTATGAACGCAACCAAAATCGCGTTTGCGCTGAGCTGAGATTCGAAGGAAGAAATTATTGCGGTGGTAAAGGTGGCAGATAACATAAGTATCATAAGCCAGGGAATGCGGGCGCGCCAGGTTTCGAACACGCCAACCTTTAGGTAGGGCTTATCCGAAGGGGTAATCGCCGCCATTTTTTCTACGTCCTCGGTAGCCTCTTCCAAAGCTACGTCGATAGCGTCGTCAACGGTAACAATGCCCACCAAGCGGTTGCCTTTATCTACAACCGGCAGGGCAAGAAAATCGTAATTACTGAACTTTAGCACCGCGGATTCTTTATCCTCGTCGGTGGTAACCGAAATTACGTTGGTTTCCATTATTTCGGAAATTAAGGTATCGGTATCGCTAAGCATTAAATCCATAGCGGTAACAACGCCAACCAAGGTTCGGTCGGAATCGGTAACGTAGCAGGTGTAGATGGTTTCCTTTTCGGTACCTACACGGCGAATGCGGGTAAATGCATCGGCTACCGACATATTTTTATCCAATCGGACGTATTCCACAGTCATAATACTGCCGGCACTGTCCTTGGGATAATTTAAAATCTGGTTTATATATTCCCGCGATTCGGCAGAGGAGTTTGCCAAAATACGGGTTGCCACGTTTGCGGGCATTTCCTCGATAAGGTCAACGGTATCGTCGATATAAAGCTCATCCAGCATCGCTTTAAGCTCGCTGTCGCTAAGCCGTTTAAGCAAAGCCTCCTGCACGTCGCTTTCCATATTGGAAAAGCATTCCGCCGCGGTATCGCGGGACATAAGACGGAACACTATGGGCAGGGTTTTATCGCTTAATTCCTCGCACAGTAATGCAAGGTCGTAGGGTTCTTTTTCGTCCAACAGGGAACGAAGGGATTGGTAATCGCACTTTTCTAACAAGCCGATCACTTCTTCAAAAAGTTCTTGAATTTCCATGCCTGATATCCTTTCTAATGTTTTTTAGAAATGACGGCATAACCCAAAGCCTTGTTACGCGGACGGAAAAAGGCAAGACAAACGAACTCCGCCCGCGATAATACTTTTAGGTTTTATGCCGCTACTTCGGGAAGAATCCATTAAAATCTCACCTCATTTACAAAATAAAATATATCTAATTTATCTTACCTTTATTTTTTTTATTTGTCAATTATTTTTTGTTGATTTTATTCTTATTTATTGTATAATATACGGGAAAGAGGTGGTTTTGTGTTCAAATTCGGCAATTCTTGGGATAATTTAATGGCACCCGAGGCAGAAAAGGATTATTACAAGCAGTTAAGGCTGTTTTTAAAAAAGGAATATCTGCAATCAGGTGTTAGGATTTTCCCCGAAATGGACAACATCTTTAACGCCTTTAAATATACCGATTATAACGACGTGCGTGCGGTTATTATTGGGCAGGACCCTTACCACGGCGCAGGGCAAGCCCACGGGCTGTGCTTTTCGGTACAGCGCGGGGTGCAAAAGCCGCCGTCGTTGGTTAATATTTTTAAGGAATTAGAGGCGGATTTAGGCATTGCGCCCCCAGACCACGGCTTGCTTACACAATGGGCAGAAAATGGGGTTATGCTGTTAAACAGCGTGCTTACCGTGCGGGAAGCCCAAGCAGGCAGCCACCGCAACAAGGGGTGGGAAATATTTACCGACAAAGCAATTTCGCTTTTAAACGAGCGAGAAAAGCCGATTGTGTTTATTCTTTGGGGCGGTTACGCAAGGGCGAAAAAGGCGCTTATAACGGGCAAGCATCACCTTGTTTTAGAATCGGCGCACCCAAGCCCTTTATCGGCGTGGAACGGCTTTTTCGGTTGCAGGCATTTTTCGAAATGCAACGAATTTTTACGCAATAACGGT
>JAFYOG010000020.1 GCA_017560285.1 Clostridia bacterium | reverse complement strand
GTGCCGTTTTCGTTATATTCATATTCCAAGGGGGTGTCGGAAATAACAACGTCCTCGGGGCGGGTAGGCTTAAATTCGCCCTTTGCAAACAAATAAGTGCTGTCGTAAATGCTTCTTACCTCGGGCTTTTCGGAATAGCACGCCGCGTGGAATGCGCCGGGAACACCAACCTGATAATACATCTTAATGCCGTTCATATATCCGGTTTCTGCCCCTGCAATAAGATATTCCATATATTTATTTGCTTCTATAAGATTGTTGGGGTCGTTAATTTCCAATTCAACACACATGCCAAGGTTGCTTGCACGCTCTGCGGTTTCGTACAAAATATCTGCCTTTACGTCGTTAAACATATAGTTTGGCTGTATGCAGGCAACGTCGAACCCAAGGTCGTCCCATTTGTTTATACCGTCTGCGCTGTTGTAGGGTATCCAGAATATTTTAACCCCAAGGCTGTGGGCGTAATCAACGGCAAAGGTAATAACCTCTCTGTCCAAAACGTTGTTGTAATCTATAGATTCTTCAAACCAATAAAAACCGCAAAACTCCAAGTTTTGGTAATTTCTTTCCTTAAAACGGTTATATTCCTGATCCATAATCCACTTAACGGCGGTTTTTCTGCCCTCTAAGGTATCAAAATCCTCGTTAACACCGTCGCCGTCAATGTCGCCAAAGCTGTTCTTTTGTCCGTTGTAAAGCTTGGGGAAGGTATAAAGAATAGACGTAAATACCTTTAGCTTTTCGCCCTTTCTGCCCAGCTCTGTATAAACCGTTTCCGCGCAGGCTTCCAAAGCGTCCATATTGCGGTCTTTATAGAACATATCGTCAACGTAGCTTCTCCAGCCGTCGGCGCTTCTGCCGTAATCGCTGCCTGCACCGTGTATAAGGCTTGTGTAGGGTAAATAAAGGTATGCATCAAAGAACGTGTCCTTAATGTTGCCCTCTTTATCTAAATATGCCACGTGGGGCAGGTATTCCTCGGGGGTAATAAGCCCGTTTTCGCTGGAATTTTTCGCTCCGTCCAAAATGCAATGGTAAGAAAGAAGCATATTGTCAACGTCGCAAAGATCCTCGGGCATTGCATAGTTATCATAAACGGGGGTTTCTTCTTCCGATTGCTTATCTGCCACAAGGTCCAATGCCTTTTCTGCGTTCTTCTTTGCCTTTACCGCAAGCTCGTCTATATAGGTATGGGTATTAACGGTAAAGCTAAGCTGAACGTATCTTGCCTTGTATTCCTTGCCGAAATCTATATCATAACGGAAAATATCCTCGGCGTTTTCGGTTTCGGGGCCGTTATCTTTATAAACGGTTTGCCAATCCTTGCCGTTTAAAGATAGCTTAATTCTTATATCACCGGGGAACCTAACGCCTGTATCCGCTTCGCAAAGGAACCCGCATTCAAACCCGCTTACCGCCGAAATTTTGCCCATATCTACCGTAATGGTGCGGCTTTCACCGCGGGTAATATGGAACCAAGCGGCATCGCTAATGGAAGCTTTGCTTGCCAATGTACCGTTTGTAAGGGCGGTAGTGCTCTTTGTGTTATACCAGTTTGTAAGCAGATCGGCGCTAACGTATTCGCCTGCAGAAATAATAGGTGTTTTAAGCTTAATAAGGTTTTGAACCTTATCGTAATCATCACCCTTGTCCCAATATTTTTCCTCGGTAATTTCGGGTATACCGTTATAACCGTAATAATCGTTCAGGCTTTCGCCGTTTGCATAATATTCGTCGTAGGTATCGCTGTATGCAAAGGCTTCGGCTTCGCCTATAAAGCACCAGCCCTTTTTGGCGGCGGCTATTTCAAACCTAACGTATTTTGCCTTAACCGCGCCCTGCAAGAACAGATTGTATTTTATTGCGCTGTTTTGGGTCAAATCGCCGTCGTTGCGGTGGGCTGTGCCAACCTTTATAAAGTTTTTATCCTTACCTGCAACGTAAACGCTAACCGTTTTCGGCGCATAAATGGCATAGCCCTCTAAATCCAACGCCCAAACCGAAAAATCCAACAGCCCCTCGGTTTCCGCGCCCAAATCGAACTCTATGCAGTTTTTAGCATCGGCGGTATTAAAAATGTAACCCGCCCATTCCTCGTTGGAAGAAAAGCTAAGGGGAGTTTTGCCGTCGGTAAGCAACCGCTTGCTGTCAGGGTAGCTTTTGTCTGCCGCAATATCGGCGGTATATCCCTTGTTCAAAAGCAGGTTCTTTTTATGCTTGCTTCTGTCGGCATCGCCCAACAGCTTATTTATTTCCTCGACGTAATTTTTGTCTTGGGGTTCTTCAACGTCTTGACTGTTGTCGTCGGAATTTTCGCTTTGTTCAATATCGCTGCTTTCCTCTGCCGAGCTTTCGGGAACCAAGCTGTTATCGGCTCCTTCGTTTTTGCCGCAGCCCGCAAAAGCAACAAAAGCCAAGGCAAGTGCCATACATAAAAGCTTTCTTAACATAATAAAACCTCCGTGATTTATACTACGTATTTATAATATAATATATCCGCTTTTATGTCAAGGAATATAAAACAAAAAAGGCTCCCGAATGGAAGCCTTTTATTGCTAAAAGCTATGTTCTGAATTAAGCGAAAATTTCGATTTCGGAAATGAACATCCAGCCTGCGCCTTGGAAGCGGAGTTGAACGTACTGAGTGGTGGTTGCAGCTGCAATTTCAACACATTCGGTACCAAATTCGTCGCCTGCGTTCAAGGGAGTGCCGATGTTAACGAGAGTCCAGTTTTCACCGTCTTCGGAAACGTAAAATTCGATAGCAGAGGGAGCGATGATACCGCCGCCGAGAGCATCGGTACCAACGTAAGCCTTAACACCGGTGATAGCGGTAGCAGCACCAAGGTCGAAAGTGATGGAGCTGTAGCCGTTGGTTTGGTAGTCGGGGCATCTCTGGTGGAAGCCGATCCAAGCGGGATCAGTGAAGTCGAGAACAGTAGCGAAAGCGCCGTCTACCAAAGAAACGCCTTCTTCATCGGGGTAGGATTCGGGCTTGGTTTCGTCGTAGCCCCAATCGGTGGAAGCGTCGCCCTGTCTGTAGAGCTGAGAAAGGGTGTAGGTAGCGTTGGGAGCGATGTTTTCGCCGGTGATTTCACCGTTAACGTCTACGCCGCCTTCATCTTCAGAAACATCTTCGGAAGCATCTTCAGAAGCGTCTGCAGAAGTGTCTTCGGAAGCATCGGTAGAAGCGTCGGTAGATGCATCTTCAGAAACTGCATTAGAGGGAGCATTATCTTCGGTAGCATCGCTTTCGCCGCCGCCGCAAGCAACCAAGCACACAGAAAGTGCAAGCAAAAGTGCAAGCAAGAGGGATAACTTTTTCATGGATAGTTCTCCTTTTCAAAAATTTGTTAACTTATTATACACCTATATCCGCAATCTGTCAATAGTAAAGATACAAAAACAAAAGGGCTTCAGAACGAAGCCCTTTGCTGTTAATTCTGTGCTTTAAATTAAGCGTAGATTTCTACTTCGGAAACGAACATCCAGCCTGCGCCTTGGAGACGGAGTTCAACGTACTGAGTAGAGGTTGCAGCTGCGATTTCAACGCATTCAGAACCAAATTCGTTACCTGCGTTCAAAGGAGTGCCGATGTTAACGAGAGTCCAGTTTTCGCCATCTTCAGAAACGTAAAGTTCGATAGCGGAGGGAGCAGTGATACCGCTGGTAAGAGCATCGGTACCAACGTAAACCTTAACGCCGGTAATAGCGGTAGCAGCACCAAGGTCAAAGTTGATGTAGCTGTAGCCGTTGGCTTGGTAGTCGGGGCAACCCATGTGGAAACCGATCCAAGCGGGATCGTTGTAATCAAGAGCAGTAGCGAAAGCGCCGTCTACCAAAGAAACGCCTTCTTCATCGGGGTAAGCTTCGGGCTTGGTTTCGTCGTAAGCCCATTGTACGTCTGCGCCACCCTGTCTGTAAAGAAGAGACTTGGTGTAGGTAGCATTGGGAGCGATGTTTTCGCCGGTGATTTCACCGTTAACGTCTACGCCGCCTTCTTCTTCGGAAGCGTCTTCGGAAGCATCTTCGGAAGCGTCTTCGGAAGCATCGGTGGAAGCGTCGTTGCTGGGAGCTTCTACAGAAGATTCGTCAGCAGGTTCTTCGGTCTTTTCGCCGCCGCAAGCTACCAAGCATACGGAAAGAGCGAGCAAGAGAGCAAGTAAAAGCGATAATTTTTTCATTTGTCTTTTCTCCTTAATGTGAAATTTTATTCGCTGTCATAATTATACAGCCCATCTGCCCGAATGTCAATAGTTTTTGTAACATTCCACAACTTTATCCCCGCAAAATCGGCTTTAGCGGTATTATATAAATAAAAAAATGTAAGAAAAGTTTTGTAAAGCTATTGAAATCTATTGCAAAAAAGTGTATAATCGCTAATTGGTGATAAATGTGGAAAATAAAACTATAAAAATTGCATTAGACGGCCCCTCCGGTTCGGGCAAAAGCACGCTGGCAAAGAACCTTGCAAAGCATTACGGCTTTGTATATATCGATACCGGCGCCCTTTACCGCACCATCGGCTTGTTTGTTTCCCGCAAGGGCATTGCATCCGACGATGCAGAAAATATAATTGCCCTTCTTCCTCAAATTCATATCGAAATGCGCTTAGAGGACGGCGGCAACGCCGTTTATTTGGACGGCGTTCGCATCGGCGAGGAAATCCGTACCCCTCTATGCTCTAAATATGCATCCGACGTTTCAAAGATTCCTGCGGTGCGCGCTTTCCTTTTAGAAACCCAGCGCAGTATCGCCCGTACCAATAACGTAATTATGGACGGCAGAGATATCGGCACCGTTATTCTGCCCGATGCGCAGGTTAAGATCTTTGTAACCGCCTCGCCGGAGGCACGTGCCAAGCGCCGCTTTGCAGAGCTTCAACAGCGCGGGGTAGAAACCACCTACGAGGACGTCCTTTCCGAAATGCAATGGCGCGATGCCAACGACAGCGGCCGCGAGGTTGCCCCCTTGGTTCCCGCAAGCGATGCAATTATGTTCGATAATTCCGGCTTGGATATTGTTCAAACCACCCAGGAAGCCGTTAAATTAATAAATAAGGTAATCGGCAGATGTTAGGCTACAGAATAGCGCGCGGCTTACTTATAGGTTATACCAAACTGTTCTACCGCGTTAAGGTTATCGGCAAAGAAAACCAAATAAAAGAGGGCGGTTGCGTTATAATCGCTAACCATTCCTCGCTGTTCGACCCTATTGCCGTTGCGGTGGCAATAAAGCGGGATATAAAATTCTTGGCTAAAAGCGATCTCGAAAAGCACGCAATACTGCGCTGGCTGTTTAAACGGTTCGGCGTTGTAAGCATAAACCGCGGCGCTTCCGATATGGTTGCCCTTCGCAAGGTGTGCGAAATCGTTTCGGGCGGCGACGTAACCGGCATTTTCCCCCAGGGGACGAGAATAGAATGCGCCACCCCCGATATAGAAACCGCTTTGCCCGGTATAGGGCTTATTGCGGGCAGAGCAAAGGTTCCCATTCTTCCCGTTGCAATCTGCTACGGCAAAAAGAACAAAAAGCCAAAGCTGTTCCGCAAGCTTAGGGTAGCAATAGGCGAACCCATACCTTACGAGGAATACGGCTTTATCAACGGCGAAAAGGCAAATTCCCACGAGATTGCAAAATACGCCTTCGGCAAGGTTTGCAAGGCGTTCGAAGAGAATAATATATGACTGAAATTAAAATTTCGGAATACAGCGGCTTCTGCTTCGGCGTAAAGCGCGCTGTAGATATGATAAACGAAAGCTTGGAAAGCGCGAAAAAACCTATCTATTGCCTTGGGGAGCTTATACACAACCCCATTTTTAACAAAAGCCTTACGGAACGGGGAGTTACCTTTTTAAATTCCGACAGCTTGGATAATATTCCCAAGGACGGTTTAATTTTCCTGCGTGCCCACGGCACCACCAAGCAAACCATTAATTATCTTAAAGAAAACGGTATCGATTATGCCGATGCCACCTGCCCCTACGTTTCCAAAATCCACAAGATTGTAGATTCTCAGCCCGCCGCCGCAAGGGTTATACTTATCGGCGATGAAAACCACCCCGAGGTTAAGGGGATAATGAGCTGGGCTAAGGGCGAGGGCGTGGTATATTCCGATTTAGCCCATATAAATTCTTCCCATAAAGAAGGGTTTATAAGCGAAGAAGATTGTATTTTGGCAGTGCAAACAACCTATTCGGGCAGCGAATGGGCAAAATGCCGCCAAAGAATAAAAGAGCTTTACCCCAACGTGCGTGTTTACGAAACTATTTGCAGCGTTACCGAAAACCGCCAAAGGGCAATAAAAGAGCTTGCGCCCCAAAGCGACCTAACGGTGGTTGTGGGCGGAAGAAACAGCTCTAACACGGCAAAGCTATTTGCCATTGCAGGCAAAGCGTGCAAAAATTCCATTATGGTGGAATCTGCCGCCGAGCTTTCTGCCTATGCGGGTTTAATCCGCGGGGCATCTAAAATCGCTATAGCCGCAGGGGCATCAACCCCCAGCGGGATAATACAGGAGGTATATAACAAGATGGCAGACATCGCAAGAGAAGAACTCAGCTTTGCTGAACTGCTCGAACAATCATTCAAAACATTAAATACAGGTGAAAGGGTAACGGGAATTGTTTCCGCAGTTAATCCTACCGAGGTTAAAGTAGACCTTGGTACGAAGCATACAGGCATTCTCCCCTACGACGAGATCACCGCTGAAAGCGGCGTAAACCTTAACGATCTCTTTAAGGTTGGCGACGAAGTAGAAGTAATCTGCGGCAAATTCAGCGATTTCGACGGTACGGTTCAGCTTTCCAAGAAGAAGATCGACCAGCACAAGTATTGGGAAGGAATTAAGGCAGCTGCAGAAAGCGGCGAATTGCTTAACGGCACCGTTAAGGAAATTATCAAGAACGAAAAGGGCTATGCAGGCGTTATCGCACTTTACGGCCCCAACAAGGTGTTCATTCCCGCATCCCAGACAGGCGTTCCCAAGGGCGAAGAATTGGAATCCTTAAGAGGTCAGTCCGTAAGCTTCAAGATTATCGACGTTAACGACCAAAGAAAGAGAGCTGTTGGTTCTATCAAGGCATCCAACAAGGTATCCCGCAAGGCAGCCGAAGAAGAATTCTACGCAAACGTAAAGGTTGGCGATAAGTTCGAGGGTAAGGTTCGTGCTCTTATGAGCTACGGCGCATTTATCAACCTCGGTCCCGTTGACGGTATGCTTCACATTACCGAGCTTTCTTGGGGCAGACTTAAGAAGCCCGAAGAAGTGTTCGCTATCGGCGACACCGTTGAAGTATTTATCAAGGCTATCGATACCGAAAATAAGAGAATTTCCTTGGGCTACAAGACCGAAGAAAACGACCCTTGGTTCATTTTCCAAAAGACTTATAACATCGGCGACGTTGTAGACGCTACTATCGTTTCCATTATGCCTTTTGGCGCATTTGCAGAAATTATGCCCGATATGGATGGTCTTATCCACATCAGCCAAATTTCCGATAAGCCCGTTTCCAACCCCGCAAGCGTATTAAAGGTTGGCGATAAGGTTACCGTAAAGATCACCGCGGCAGACGTAGAAAGAAGAAGACTTTCCCTTTCTATCCGTGCACTCTTGGAACCCGAAGTAGCAGCAGAAGCAGTTGAAGAAGTAGTTGAAGAAACTCTCACTCCTGCTACCGAAGAAGCAGCCGAATAATTAAAAACATAAAAGAAAGAAGCTTGGTAAAAATCAAGCTTCTTTTTTATTGCAATTTGCGGTTAAATAACATATAATATAGTTAATAAATATAATGGGTGGGTTATATGCATAGCGATTTTGTTTTTGCGGAAGGTAAAATACCTTATTTTCAAAGCAAGCTGTTAAACGAATATGGCATAAAGCACGCTTTTTTTACAAAAAAAGGCGGGGTTAGCAAGGGCTGCTTCGATAGCTTAAATTTTGCCGAGGGTATTGGCGAAGTTCAAGACAGCACCGAAAACGTAATGGAAAATTATAATATCGCCGCAAGCGTTTTCGGCTTAACAAAGGCAGACGTTTGCCGTACCTATCAAACCCATACCAGCTTGGTTGAATTTGCCGATGAATCCCACCGCGGAATAGGCACGGTAAAGCCTAAATACGACCACGGCGTAGACGGCATTGTAACCAAAGAACCCAATTTGTTGCTTTCCGTGCGCACCGCCGATTGCGTTCCCGTTTTATTGTGCGATAAAGACAAAAAGGTTTGCGCCGCAGTCCACGCAGGTTGGCGGGGAACGGTGGGCGGCATAACCAAAAATGCCGTAAAGATTATGCTGGAAAAGGGCGCAAAAAAAGAAAATATCCTTGCCGCCATCGGCCCTTGTATCGGAAATTGCTGTTATCAGGTGGGGGTAGAGGTTTATAACGAATTTGTTGCAGTTTCCCAAGATTATTCCTCGTTTTTCAGCCCCGACGGCGAAAAATTCAAGCTTGATTTAGTAAAGGCAAATATATTTATATTAGAGCAAGCAGGCATATTGCCCCAAAATATTTCCTGTGCAAACCTATGCACCCTTTGTAACGAAGAACACTTCTTTTCCCACCGCCGAAGCGGTTCTTTGCGCGGCACCTTGGGCGCGTTTATTCATATATAAAGGAGCAAAAAATGATAAAAGTATTTCACTGTGCAGACATACATTTAGATTCGCCCTTTGCAATGCTTTCCCCAAGGGAAGCGGCAAAGCGCCGAACCGAGCTTCGCGCCGCATTTACATCGGCGCTTATGCTTGCGCAAAAAGCCAAAATGGATATATTTCTAATAAGCGGCGACCTTTTCGACAGCGAATACGTCACCCGCGATACCCGCGAAATGCTATTGCGTGAATTTGCAAAAACCCCCGAAATGCGCATTTTTATCGCTCCCGGCAACCACGACCCCATAACGGCGGGCTCTTTCTACGAAACCGCAGAATTCCCCAAGAACGTTCACGTTTTTAAGGGCGAAAGGGAATGCGTGCATATCCCCGAGCTTAATGCAGATATTTACGGCTTTGGCTTTACCTCTAAAAACTATCTGTCTTCCCCCGTTGCAGGCTGGCAGATTCAAAATAAAGACCGCATAAACATTCTTGTTTGCCACGGCGATAATACAAGCGCATCCTCGGTAACAGGTCCTGTTACAAAAAAGGATATTGCCGAATCGGGCTTCGATTATATTGCCCTTGGGCATATACATAAGGCGTCGGGCTTGCAGTGCGAAAACGGGGTTTATTATTCCTACCCCGGCTGTATAGAGGGCAGAAGCTTCGACGAGCTTGGCTATAAGGGCGCAATGTACGGAGTTATCGAAAAAGGCAACGTAAATATGCAAGCCGTAAGGCTTTCCAAATCCCGTTATGAAATCGCAACGGTAGATATTTCCGATGCCGCCGATAAATCCCGCGCTATCGAAATTATCCGCAACGAAATAAGACAGTTCACCGACGATACCGCGTTAAGATTAATTCTAACGGGTGAAACCGAAACACCTATGCTTATATCCCCCAACGAAATAGGCAGCGGCTGCGAATATCCGTTTTTTATAGAAATTACCGACAAAACCTATCTAAAGCCAAACCTTACACAGTTAGAGCAAAGCAATACCCTAAAGGGTGTTTTCTGCCGTAAAATGGCAGAGCTTATTGCCCAAGCTCCCCCGGATACCGAGGAATATCGGGTTTTAACCCTTGCGTTAAAATACGGTATTTCGGCTTTAGAGGACCGCAACGTTATAGATTACGGGGGTAACGATTAATGAAGGTAACCATCGAAAAAATCCAAATCGATTCCTTTGGCAAGCTAAAAAACGTAATAATTTCCGCCAACGAGGGCATTAACCTTTTGTCCGCCCCCAACGAAACGGGCAAATCCACCCTTGCGTATTTTATAAAATATGCCTTTTATGGCTTTGTGGGCGGCAGAAAGCACGATTTAGCCGATAACGACCGTAAGCTTTTTACCCCATGGGACGGCGAAATTTGCGAGGGCAGAATTGCCTTTACCGCAGATAACAGCAAATATATCCTTCACCGCCGTACCTCTGCATCGGGTAAGGAAACCTGCGAGGTTATCGACCGCATAACCGGCAAGCCGGAATTTGTTGGCGTAACCGTGGGTGAGGCTGTTTTCGGTGTAACCGAAGAAATTTTTACAAGAACCCTGTTTTTCCGTCAGCTCACTCTGCCCCAATCCACCGACGAAGTTCTCGGCGACAGATTACGCGATATCGCCATAAGCGCCGATGAGCTTGTAAACACCAAAAGAGCGCTTAAAAAGCTTACCGATGCAAAGAACGAGCTTAAGGGCAAAGCGGGCAACGGCTTAATTCCCAAGGCAGTATCCGAGCGTGATGCGTTGGAGGAAGAAATCACCCGTTCCGAATCTATCAAGGGCGAATGCAACCGCTTGCAAGCAGAGCTTGTAAAGCGTTCTGCCATAATGCGCACCGACGAGGAAAACCTAAAAAGGTTAACCGCCGAACGGCAAAATATGGAAAATTACGAAGCCTTGCTTAAGCTTCAAAACCTAAACCGATTAAAACAGGCAGAACAGCAGGCAAAAGAGGAATACGAAACCCTTTCCGCAGGGCTGAAAAAGCAGGCTGACACCGCCGATTTCGGCAGTCTTACCGCAAAAAACGCACAGCTTATTGCCGAAACCAGCAACGCACAAGCGCAAAAAGAGCAGTTGGATTCCTTAAAAAAAGAACAGGAAGAGTATAACTGCGCATACAACACACAGGGTCTTTCCGCCGCCGAGATAACCAATATTATCGCTTCTTCAAAATTAAAAAGCAAAATTTGTATATCTTTGTTTGCGGTTGCCGTTGCGGCGGCTTTGGGGCTTATGTTCATTTCCTTGCCCGCGGCAATAGGTATTGCGGCGGTTGGCGCAGCAAGCGGAATAATGGGAATTGTATTTATGCAAAAGCCCAAAAAGCTTGCAAAAAAGCTTGGCTTTAACAGTGTTAACGAGCTTAATTCCCACCTTGCCCAATTACCCCAAAAAGAACAGCAGGCAAAGCTTTTGCAGGATAAAATAACCGCCTTAACCCAAAAATATCAAGCAAGCCTTTCTGCCTGCAAGGTGCTAAAGCAAGAGCTCGAAGCAGAAATAGCATCCTATACCGATAACGACGAATCGGCGGATTTTTCACAGCAAATCCAAAAAATCCTAACCCTTTCCGCCGCCTGCGGCGAAAAGCTTGCCCTTTGGCAGGTTAAAAAGCAGGAATATGATAACGCCCTCGACGGAGCAGATATCCAAGCCTTGGCAGAAATGGCAAAATCGGCAACAAAGCCCGAAAGAGCCCGCTCTGCCATAGATATGGAGCTTAATTTCTATACAAAGCACCTTGCCCAGTTAACCGAGCTTAACCGCAAGGACGAGCTTGACCTTGCCGCATGGGATGCAAAATGCGGCGATATATCAGTGCTTGTGGGCAAGCGGGATGCACTAAACAACAGCATCGCCGATTACAGCCTAAAGCATAAAGCCTACGAAAAGGCAATAGAGCTTATAAACGATTCGGGCAGTTATATGAAATCTATGATAGCCCCCCGCATAAGCGCCCGCGCCGACCGATATTTTGCCGCCGCCACCGACGGTAAATATAATAATTTTGCGGTGGATACCCACGTGGCAATGAGCTTTGGGGAAGCCCAACGAAGCTGCGAATATCTTTCTGCAGGCACGCGGGACAGCGCATATCTTTCCCTGCGCCTTGCCCTTGCCGATTTGCTGTTTTCCGACGGCGCGCCTATTGTGCTTGACGATGCCTTTTCCCGCTTGGATAACAACCGCTTGGCTATGATGCTAAACGCGGTTAACACCGCCGCGGCAAACCATCAGGTGTTTATATTCAGCCACGGCGATAGGGAAGAAGCGCTTTTAAAACAGCAAAATATAAATTACACCACCACCGAAATTAAAGAATTTTAATCGAAAGGAGCCTTTGTATGGCGGTAGCGTTAACCCTTAACACACCAATAAAATACATAAAGGGCATCGGCGAATCCCGCGCCGCCGCTTTCCAAAGGCTGGGCATAGAAAGGGTCTGCGACCTTTTAACCTTTTATCCAAGCAGATACGAGGAAAGAGGAAGGGTTATCCCCGTTTCCTCTGCCTTAGACGGCGAGCTTTGCTCGGTGGAATTAACCATAAAAGAATGCTCTGTGCCCAAATATATCCGCGGTAATTTAAGCGTTTTCCGTTGCATAGCCGAGGACGAAAGCTCAAGCTTAGAGCTTGTATTCTTCAATATGCCCTATTTGGCAAAATCCCTTACCAAGGGCAGAAGATACCGCGCCTACGGCAGAATGAAAATAGGGCTTTACGGCAGGGAAATGACTTCCCCTAAATTAGAGCCTATTTTACAGGGCAAGCCCTTGCCCTATTACGTTCCCGTTTACCGCATTGCCGCCCCCTTAACACAGCGGGCTATTGCATCGGCAGTGGCAGAATGCCTGCCCCTTTGCGACCAAATTCCCGATATAATGCCCCAAAGCATAAAAAATTCCTTTGGGCTTTTAAACCAATCCGATGCCGTGCGTATAATGCATAAGCCACAAAACGCCCAATCCTTGGCGTTGGCGCGCAAAAGCATCGCCTTTAGCGAGCTTATCGTGTTCCGCCTTGCCCTTTCGGGTATGCGCACCCACAACAAAAAAGAAAGCGCTATCCCTCTAACGTTAAAAAACACGGGCATAAAAGGCTTTTTCCAAAACCTGCCCTTCAGCCTTACAAAAGCACAGCAACGGGCGGTTAAAGAAATTTTTGCAGATTTAGAGCAGCCCCACCCTATGGCAAGGTTATTGCAGGGTGACGTGGGCAGCGGTAAAACCGCGGTTGCCGCCGCGGCTATATATCTTTGCGTAAAAAACGGTTATCAGGCTTGCATAATGGCACCTACCGAGATTTTGGCGGCACAGCATAAAAAAACTATGGATAAATTCCTATCCCCCTTCGGCATAAGAACCGAGCTTTTGGTTTCGGGCTTGCCCGCCGCAGAAAAAAAGCGGGTAAGAGCAGGATTAGAGGATGGAAGTATAAACGTCGCCGTGGGCACCCACGCCTTAATTACCGATAAAACCTTGTTTAACAACTGCGCCCTTGCGGTGGTCGATGAACAGCACCGCTTTGGGGTAAAGCAACGTGCCGCCCTTTTGGAAAAAAGCCGCGTAAGCCAAAACCGCGCCCATATGCTGGTTATGTCTGCAACCCCTATTCCAAGGTCCTTATCGCTAATAATCTTCGGCGATCTTGACGTTAGCCTGCTGGACGAGCTCCCCCCCGGCAGACAAAAAATCCAAACAAAAATCGCCACCCCCCTTGACAGCGAAAAAATATACGGCTTAATTAAAAAAGAAATAGATCAGGGCGGCAGAGCCTATATAGTTTGCCCCCTTATAGAGGAAGGGGAGGAGCCTTCCCACCGCCGCGCCGCCGAAAGCTATTATAACGAGCTTACCTCGGTGCACCTAAAGGATATCCCCGCAGGTCTGCTTCACGGCAAAATGAAGCCTGCCGAGAAAGCGCAGGTTATGGCAGATTTTGCCGCAGGCGTAACCAAGGTTTTGGTTTCCACCACGGTTATAGAGGTTGGCGTAGACGTTCCCGAGGCTACCGTTATGGTAATAGAAAACGCCGAAAGCTTCGGGCTTTCACAGCTTCACCAATTACGGGGCCGTGTGGGCAGAGGCACAAGACCCTCGGTATGTATACTTGTTAACGGAAAAAACAGCCCCGACGTTGCCGACAGATTATCTATAATGCGGGATACCTGCGACGGCTTTAAGGTAGCCGAGGCAGATCTACAGCGCCGCGGCCCCGGCGATTTCTTTGGGGTAAGACAAAGCGGAGAATTTTCTTTTGCCTGCTCGGCAATAACCGACGTAACGATGCTTCCCCAAACCGACAGCATAGTAAAGGCCGTGCTTAACGATAAAGATAACCCCGAATATAAACCGCTGTTTATCGCGGCAGAAAAGTTTTTAGAAAGGACAGGCGGCGGTCTCACCGTAAATTAATATGAATATAGGCAATATTCAATTTCGCCACGGGCTTTTTCTTGCCCCTATGGCGGGCATAACCGACCACGCCTTCCGCAGCGTTTGCGTTGCTTGCGGCGCAGAGGGCGTTACCACCGAGCTTGTAAGCGCAAAGGGCGTTTATTACGGCGATAAAAAAAGCGAAATCCTTGCAAAAATCAATAATAACGAGCGCCCCGCCGCCATACAAATATTCGGCAGCGAGCCTAATATTATGGCATACGCGGCAAAAACGCTTTCCCGCTATAACCCCGAATATTTCGATATAAATATGGGCTGTCCCGTGCCAAAGCTTGTAAAAAACGGCGAGGGCAGTGCCTTAATGCGTTCCCCCGATTTATGCGAAAGAATAGTATATGCGGTAGCCAACGCGGTTTCGGTTCCCGTAACCGTAAAAATCCGCAAAAGCTGTGATGATTTCGACGAAGACTCTGCGGTAAAGGTAGCAACTGCCTGCGAAAAAGGCGGTGCAAGCGCAATATTCGTTCACGGCAGAACCCGCAGCCAAATGTATACCGGCGTTGCAGATAAAACTGTTATCGCAAGGGTAAAATCTGCCGTAACCGTGCCCGTAATAGGCAACGGCGATATAAATTCCTACGAAAGCTATCTGGCAATGAAGCAGGAAACCGGCTGCGACGGCGTTATGATCGGCAGGGGCGCCTACGGCAGCCCTTGGGTATTTTCCCAAATTATTGCGGGAATTAACGGCGAAGAATATACCCAACCCACCGTTGCCGAGAAAAAGGAAATATTGCTTAAGCAGTTCGATATGGTGGTAAAGGAAAAGGGAATGAACGGAATTAGGGAATTCCGCCATCACCTGTTGCAATATTGCAAGGGCTTTCACGGCTCGGCAAAATTACGCAAGGAAATTTCCTTGCTAACCACACCGAAATCGGTTTTAGATGCAATCGACGCAGTATTTGTGTGATTGTATTGACATTTTTAGGGAAATGTGTAATAATAAAAGGTAATAATATATAAGGACTTTAATTATGTTCTTTTCGGATATTCATAACCACCTGCTTTACAATACCGATGACGGCGCCAAAAGCTTCGACGAAATGGTAAAAATGGTTTCCGCGGCGTATAACGGCGGCACCCGCTTAATCTGCGCCACACCGCATTTTGCCCCGTCGGATTTCGGCAACAACAGCCTTAACGCAGAAAGCGCCTTTAACGAGCTTTCGGCATATTGTAAAGAAAATTATAAGGACCTTACCCTTTTGCTTGGGAACGAGCTTTTCTGCGACGGTAACGAGGTTCAATGGCTAAAAGAGGGCTATTGCAGAACCCTTAACAACACTCGCTACGTTCTTGCGGAATATCCGTTCCCCGAAAAAGAAAAGGTTATAATAAAATCCTTAGATGCAATTTTGTGCGCAGGCTACGTTCCCATAATCGCCCACGCAGAACGGTATAATAACCTTAGCTTGGAAGCTATACGCAGGCTAAAGGAAAACGGCGTGCTTTTGCAAATGAACGTAAAAAACTATAAAACGCTGGATATAGGGTTAAATTTGCGTATAAAACGGTTGCTTTCCAACCGCTTGGTCGATTTTATCTCCAGCGATGCCCATAATCTTTTAACCCGTCCACCGCTTATGGGCGAATATTACGAAAAAATATCCCAAAAATACGGCGCATCTTACGCCGAAAACATATTCTGCACTAACGCAAAACGATTATTAACGGAGGAAAAATAATGGAACCTCAAAACGGCAACAACCTAAATAACACCCCCGAAAAAGTATCGATAAAAACAATTTCTTTAAAGGATTTATGGAACGTATTGCGCGGCTGCCTTGTGTTCGTTATCCTTGCGGCTATAATAGCAACCGGCTTAATGTATTTTAAAGCAAAAAAGGATTACGTTCCCATGTATTCTTCCACAGCTACGGTTTGCCTTATGCGCGATGCCGAATCTATGGTAACACCTCCCGAAGAGGATGAGGAAAGCGGCGATGAAAGCACATCCCCCAACACCTCGGGCAAGGTAGATGTTAACCAGTTTGCCAACGATTACAACATCGCAAAGCGCGTTATTAACGAATTTACCATTCTGCTTCAAAAGCCCCGCGTAAAATCGGCGGTAAGAGATAGCCTTTCCGACGGCGCAAGGGCAGGTATGGGCAGTGTTAGCGTTTCGGTACCCGAGGATACCCGTATTATCGATATCACCGCCACCGCAACAAGCCCCGAATATGCAAAGGAAATTGTAGATGCATATTGCGAAGTAGGCGGCAAGCAGGTTATTATGAGCTCTATCCCCTTGGAAGGTCAGTATACAATCTTCCAGGAAGGCACCTTAAACACCTGGCCCATTAACGGATTTGGTGTAATGGCGTTTGTAAAATACGGCATTATCGCAGGTGGCTTGGTTTATATTATATTCCTTGCAATGTTCCTGTTCGATAATTACGTTCGCACCGAAGAGGATATCGAGCATTACCTTGGCTTAAGCATCCTTGGCGATATTCCCGATGCATTCGCATCCAACAAGCGCAAAAAGAAGTATTCCAATTACAATGGCTACAAAACCACCGAATACGGCAATACCCCTAAAAACGGCGGAAAGAAGGAGTAATTATGGAACCTATAAAGCTAAAGCTCCCCGGCGAAAACGATTTCTTTACTCAAGAAGCATATAAGGTTTTAAGAACCAATTTGCAGTTCTGCGGGCAGGATATAAAGGTTATCGCCGTTACAAGCTGTAACGAAAACGACGGTAAAAGCACCGTGGCAATGCATATTGCAAAAAGCTTTGCCGAGCTTGATAAAAGGGTATTGTTAATCGATGCAGATATGCGTAAATCGGTTCTTGCAGGCAGAAATACCACCGTTAAAGACCACAGCGGCCTATGCGAGGTTCTTACAGGTATGTGCAACGTTTCGGATTGCTTATACCCCGTATACAACACAAAAATGCACGTGCTGTTTGCAGGTCAGTATCCCCCCAACCCCGTAGAATTGCTAAGCGGCAAATATTTTGCGGCGCTTATTGCAGAATGCCGTAAGGTTTACGATTATATCATTGTCGATACACCGCCTCTCGGTCAGGTTATCGATGCGGCTGTTGTAGCCGAAAAATGCGACGGCGCGGTTTTGGTTATCGGCGATTCCAAAATCCATTACCGTATGGCACAGGAAGTTGTAGACCAAATTAACAAAAGCGGATGTAAAATGCTGGGCGTTGTGCGCAACAACCGCAAATCCTCTAAAAAGCGTTACTATTACCGCAAATACTACCGCTATGACAGCGGCTCTAAAAACAAGAGAAAATATTTAAAATAAAAGATTAACGGTATTTTGGAAAATTTCCGAAATACCGTTGTTTTTTTGTAAAAATATATCGACAAACCAAAATTAAAGGTATATAATATGTAAAAATTCTGTTTAGAGGTTTTTTGCGTTGAAAAATTTTAAGTATACAAAGTATTTCTTTCATATATTCCCCTGTATGTATTACGGCATCCTTTGCGGT
>JAFYOG010000124.1 GCA_017560285.1 Clostridia bacterium | reverse complement strand
TTTTGCCGTAAAAACAATGCGTATATTCCTGTTCACCATAATGCTTAACGGCGTACAAATGACAATAGCCAACTATTTTTCGGCTATCGGCAAGCCTGTAAAGGGCATTATCCTTTCGCTATCCCGCCAAATTTTGCTGTTTGTGCCGTTGTTGTTAATTTTGCCCTTGTTTATGGGCTTAGAGGGCGTTCTTTATGCCGCCCCCATAACCGATGCAACGGTGTTCCTCTTGGCACTTGTTCTTATAATCTTCGAGTTCAGACACAAAGGCTATAAAGAAGAAAAATAAAACCAAAACAAAAATCCGCTTCATTGCCCAAGTGTTCTTAAGGACACTTGGGCAGTTTTATTCGCCAAAGGCGAGTGATATTGCTCCACAGTGATATTTGAACTTCGTTCAAGTGATATTGCCTTTGGCAGTTTGGGCGAATAAAATATCACTAAAACCGTAGGTTTTAATATCACGATTGCCATTGGCAATCATATCACTCTTTGCGCAGCAAAGAATATCACTATATAAAAATTACTACCCGAAAAAGAGTTGTGTTTTTCTCTTCTTCAGGTAGTTTTGTCTTACACTGTCACAAGCAGGGAATTTGTGCGCCAAATCCCGTTTTTAGTAAAGGTAACTGTCCTTAGCAACCCTGCTCATTCACACTGCCTTTTTTATATCAGTATTTAATCCTAAAATAATTCAAATGTTTTTTGAACTTATCCTGAGCAGAAAGGCAAGTATCCATCAGATATCCTTTTTCATTGCTCCACTCTTTCAACCCTCTGTAATAGAAAAGCTTAATATCATCCTCTATGATAAAAGGTACGATATTGTGTTTTAAACATTCCTTGAACATAATTAATCTGCCCACACGTCCGTTACCGTCTTGGAACGGATGAATGCGTTCGAATTGAACGTGAAAATCTATTATATCCTCGAAAGTTATGTTTTCCTTGGCGTTATACGCGGTTAAAAGCTTTTTCAGTTCTTCTTCAACTGCTTCGGGCTGTGTGGTTTCAACACCACCCACCTCGTTAGGCAATTTTTTGTAATCTCCAACGGCAAACCAACTTTTTTTAGAATCGCTGGTTCCCGTTTTTAAAATAAAATGCAGATTTTTTATAAGCTTTTCGGAAAGTTTATTTTTGGCGTTGTCGATTATTTCGTCTATACATCTAAAATGATTTGCAGTTTCGATAATATCATCAACTCTTAGGTTTTCGTTGGTTATGCCGATAGTATTTGTTTCAAAAATATATTTGGTTTGGTCGTGAGTTAAACGACTGCCTTCCATATGATTGGAATTATAAGTAAGTTCTATCTGTATTTTATGATAAATTCCACCCTTTAAACGGGAATTTTTTTCTGATTTTAAAATATCGCACAACATTTGGGGTGCAGGAACACTGTTATTAATCCGTTGGGGTTTTTGTGCAGTTTCCGGAATATTCCAAGTTTTTCCGGTAAGGAACGCACCGTCAACACGTCCCTCGGCGCAATAATTTCTAACACTGCGTTCAGATACTTCCCATTTTTTGGCAATTTCCGCAACCGATAGATATTTCATAAACATAATCACCTCTGATTTATTGTTATTAGTATACCACGTTATCGGCAAAAAGTCAACTTATATCCAACAATGAAAACCGCGTTTTTTGCCGATAACGGCAATTTTTTATACTATTGTATTGTTGTTTTTGATATGTTATAATGTTTAGGTATAAAGAAATCGACGAGGTAAACCAATGTGTTTTATATGCGATAGAATTGAAATGATAAAAAACGGAACCAATCGGTATTTTGTAAAAGAAATGGAAACAGGATACGTTGTGTTAGGCGACCATCAGCATTTTAAAGGATACACTATTTTCATTTGCAAAGAGCACAAAAACGAATTGTTCGAATTGGAATACTCTTTTAAAATGAAGTTTTTGGAAGAAATGTCTACGGTTGCCGAAGCGGTAAGCAAAGCTTTTTCTGCAGAAAAAATAAACTATGAATTATTAGGCAACGGAGATACGCATCTGCATTGGCATCTTTTCCCAAGAAAAAGCGGAGATATAGAAAGCTACGGCAACAACGGCAAAGGCCCTGTTTGGTGGTATCCCGCAGAGAAAATGTATTCATCGGAAAATATACTTCCCGATGCAGAGTTAGATAAGCTTAAAAATATGCTTTTGAAAGAATTAAACTAAATAATAAGGTGAATTTAATGGAAAAGCTTATAGAATTAAAGGCGAATTTAGAGAAAAAGGGTTACGCTGTTTCGGTTTTTGAAAGCAAGGAAGAAGCGGCGGCTTATATGAACGGTCAAATAGACGGCAAGACCGTGGGAATAGGCGGCTCTGCCACAGTTAACCAAATGGGGCTTTACGACCTGCTTTGCACCCACAACACCGTGGTTTGGCACGACAGAAAGCCTGCCGAAATGACGGTTGCCCAAGCAAGGCTTGCCGCCGCGCAAAGCGAAATATACGTAAGCTCGGTTAACGGAATTTCGTTAAAGGGCGAAATAGTTAACATAGATAACACGGGCAACCGCGTTGCCGCAATGACCTTTGGCCCCAAAAAGGTTTATTTGGTTATTGGTGCAAACAAGCTTGCACCCGACCTTGACGGCGCCGTTTACCGCGCCCGCAATATTGCCGCGCCCCTTAACGCAAAGCGGCTTAACCGCAAAACGCCCTGC
>JAFYOG010000123.1 GCA_017560285.1 Clostridia bacterium | reverse complement strand
TAGGGTAAACAAGGTCGTATTTTTCCTTATGGTGAACGTAACCTATGGGTCGGTCGATTTTTATATAAATATCCTTGCCCAAATAGTATTTAACCTGCGCCTTGCGCTCTTCAAACGTCATATCCTTACCTCTGCAAAATCGAAAATATCCATTTGGTCGGGCAAAACCTTGCAGGTAAGACACCTTACCTCAACCCCGTTGTTGGCCGCATTGCGTAATGCAACGGCAAATTCCTTGTGTCGCTGTACGTTTGGGGTAAAATATTTGCATTCTTCCATCTGCACAACAAAAAACACGTATGCGCCGTAGCCGTCCTTAACCGCCTCGGCAAGCTCGTTTAAATGCTTTATGCCGCGCTCTGTAGGCGCATCGGGAAAGCTAAGCACACCGTCGTTTTCAAGGGTAACCCCCTTAACCTCAACAAAAATCCGCTTGCCTTGGGCTTCAATATAATAATCAAAACGGGAATTTTTATAAACACATTCGGGCTTAATATAGCTTATGTCCCCAAAAAATCCGCTTTTTTCAGCCCATTCCCCAAAAACCTTGTTGGGGGCAACGCTGTCGATGTTTATAAGCATATCCCCCTTATAAACTGCAATAAGGTCGTATGCGGTCTTGCGTAGAGGATTGTTGGATTTTTCCAAAATAACTCTCGCCCCCGCAACCAAAAGCTCCTTACAGCGGCCGGTGTTCTTAACGTGGCAAACGGTTTTCACGCCGTCTATATCCACGTATGCAATAAACCGGTTGGGGCGCTCTAAAAATATTCCCTGTGTAATATTTTCGTATCTCATACCAAAATCTCGCCGATAATTTCGTTAGAAACTCTAAACCCCTTGCTGTTAAGTGTAAGAACGCCGTCGTTAAAACAGCCATAGCCCAAATCGGCTATCCGCCGTGCAACAGAATG
The DNA here is from genome assembly GCA_017560285.1 of Clostridia bacterium. Lineage (GTDB taxonomy): Bacteria > Bacillota > Clostridia > Oscillospirales > CAG-382 > Coliplasma. Next base: position 9,258 of record JAFYOG010000123.1, on the reverse strand, counting down.
CTTGCTCTCGGGTATTCTTGCTCCCTTGCTTGTACGTAACCCAAGCATAATTCTTTCTTCCTCGACTTCCTCTGCAGAAATATATTCTGCGTTGTCATAATCCGTAGGTGCAAGGGCAGAAACAAAGCTTCTTTCTATAAATTCCTTAACGTTGCACACCCCGCTAAAACGCTTTCCGTTATAATATGAATGTGCCGCCGCACCAAACCCAAAATATTCACCGCAATCCCAATAATTGCCGTTGTGGCGCGAATTTTTGCCCCTGCGGGCAAAGTTAGATATCTCGTAATGCTCGTATCCGTTTTCTGCCAAAATCCCGCACAGCGCCGTATATTGTGCCTCCTCGCCGTCCTCGTCGGGAAGCTGCAATTCATTTTGACGTTTGTATATGGCTGTGCCTTCCTCTATCTGTAACGAATAAGCAGAAATATGGTCAAGACCGGTGGCGATAATATCATTAACACCACGGCAAAATTCCTCTAAGCTTTGGTTGGGCAGTGCAAAAATAATATCGCCGCTTAGGTTATCAAACCCCGCCTTGCGGGCGTCTAATATACAATTCTTCGCCTGCTCAAAGCTGTGTATCCTGCCTATAGCCCTTAAAACGCCGTCGTTCGCCGCCTGAATCCCTACCGAAAGACGGTTAACACCCGCCTCTTTAAGCCTTTTTAAATCGTAAAAATCCACCGTGCCGGGGTTAACCTCAACGGTAATTTCACAATCGGTTGCAAGGGTAAATTTGCTTTTAATTTGCAAAATAAGCCCGCATAACCGTTCAATACCCAGCATAGGGGGCGTTCCTCCTCCAAAATAGACAGTCGAGACCGTTTTATCGGTCTCGAAAAAATCTATCTGTCGTTGTAACGCCTTAAAATAATCCTGCTTAATTTCATCCCCTTGGTCGGGCAGGGAATAGAACGCGCAATAATCGCATTTCCTAACGCAAAAAGGGATATGAAAATAAAGCGAAATATTATTCGTCATCGTATTTCAAAACCGCCATAAAGGCTTCCTGAGGCACCTCTACGGTACCCAAGGTCCTCATGCGCTTTTTACCTTCCTTCTGCTTTTCCAACAGCTTCTTTTTACGGGTAATATCGCCGCCGTAGCATTTAGCCAAAACGTCCTTACGCATAGCCTTTACGGTTTCGCGGGCAATAACCTTACCGCCGATAGCCGCCTGAACGGGAATTTCAAACAGCTGTCTGGGGATGTTATCCTTTAGCTTTTCACAAATTCGCCTTGCGCGGGGGTAGGCTCTGTCGGAATGAACGATAAAGGACAAAGCGTCAACGATATCGCCGTTTAACAAAATATCAAGCTTCGAAAGCTTCGAAGGTCGGTAATCCTTAAATTCATAGTCCAACGATGCGTAACCCTTACTGCGTGATTTTAAGCTGTCGAAGAAATCATAAACAATTTCGTTCAAGGGCAAAAGATAATGCAATTCGGCGCGGGTGGTGTCTATATACTTCATATCCACGTATTCACCGCGTCTGTCGGTGCATAACTGCATAATCGTGCCCACGTATTCGGTGGGTGTAATTATAGAAGCCTTAACAAAGGGCTCGCAAGCGGTTTCTATGGTTGCAGGGTCGGGATAGTTGGTGGGGTTATCAATATAAACTACCTCGCCGTTGGTCTTGTGAATTTCATAAATAACGCTGGGAGCGGTGGTAATAAGGTCAAGCATAAATTCCCGCTCTAACCGTTCCTCTATAATTTCCATATGCAACAGCCCAAGGAACCCGCATCTAAACCCAAATCCAAGAGCTACCGATGTTTCAAGCTCGTATGTAAAAGAAGAATCGTTCAGCCTAAGCTTGTCCAACGCATCCTTAAGGTCGCCGTATTTACTGCCGTCGGCAGGGTAAATACCCGCATAAACCATAGGCTGTGCCTTCTTAAAACCGGGCAGGGGCTTATCGCAGGGGTTATCGCAAAGCGTAACCGTATCGCCAACGTCGGTATCGGCAATATTCTTTATGCTTGCGGTAAAATAACCAACCTCGCCCGCCTCTAAATAATCCTTTTTTTCAAGATTAAAGGTAGATAAGGTACCAAGCTCTACAATTTCAAATTCAGCACCGGTGTGCATCATTTTAACTCTGTCCCCAACAGCCATTCTGCCGTTAAGCACGCGTATATAAACCACAACACCCTTGTAGGAATCGTAATAGCTGTCGAAAATAAGCGCTTGCAAGGGCTTTTCTCTGTCGCCCTTGGGTGCGGGAACGTTTTTAACAATCTGCTCCAAAACGTCCTTAATACCAATACCCATTTTCGCACTAATGCAGGGCGCTTCGTCGGCAGGAATGCCGATAATATCCTCTATTTCGTGCTTAACGCGTTCGGGGTCTGCGCTGGGCAGGTCTATTTTATTAATAACAGGCAAAATTTCAAGGTCGTGGTCAACCGCAAGGTAAGCGTTAGCCAAGGTCTGCGCCTGAATACCCTGTGTAGAGTCTACAATAAGCACAGCGCCCTCGCAGGCAGCCAACGAACGGGAAACCTCGTATCCAAAGTCAACGTGGCCGGGGGTATCAATAAGGTTAAGAGCATAAACGTTGCCGTCGTCTGCCTTATAATCAAACCTTACGGCGCGGGCTTTAATGGTAATGCCCCGTTCCCGTTCAAGCTCCATGCTGTCAAGCATCTGCTCGTCAAGGTCCCGCTTCGCCACCGCACCTGTATATTCCAACAATCTGTCTGCCAAGGTGCTTTTGCCGTGGTCTATATGTGCAATTATCGAAAAATTCCTAATTTTGTCCATTTCGGTCATAGCTAATAATCCTTTTAAGAAATGCTCGCTTCTGTTTGGAAACGAGCATTTCGGTTTAAATATTACTTTTTAATCTTAGCCTTCTTAGCCTTTTTCTTGGGAAGAATCTTAACAAGCATATCCCAAAGCATACCGGAAACGAATACCGAGGAGAACAAACCTGCGATAATACCAACGATCAAGGGGAATGCAAAGTCCTTAATAGAGTCAACACCCAAAATGTAAATCATACCTATGGTGAACAACGTGGTAAGAGTGGTGTTAATGCTTCTGCCCAAGGTGTTGTGAATACCGGTGTTAACGATTTCACCAAACTCTGCGTTGGTTTTGTCGTTCTTCTTGTTTTCGCGAATGCGGTCGAATACGATAATGGTTGCGTTAATAGAGTAACCCAAAATAGTAAGCATAGCCGCAATAATGTTGCTGTTAATGGGAATTTGGAACAAAGAATAGATCGCCCACATAACGAACAAGTCGTGTGCAAGACAAGCAACTGCCGCAATACCGGAAGCAAGCTCAAATCTGAACCAAATATAAACAAGCATCAAAACAACTGCAATAGCAACAGAGAAGATAGCGGTCTTGGTAAGCTCTTTACCAATGGTAGGAGCAATAGATTCTTCTTCAAGGTTTTTAAGGTCTGCGTTGGGGTAAGCCGCAAGGATAGCAGCCTTTAATTTAGCAGACTGTTCGTTGCTAAGCTCTGCAGTGCCGGTACGGATAATAGCCATATTCTTATCGGCATCTGCCTTGGTGGTAGAGGAAACGTACTTTTCGCCGATTTCCTTTTCAATAATGCTGTTAATGTTATCGCAAACATCATCGGTAACCTCAACACCAAGGTCGATCTTCATTTCGGTACCGCCGGAAAAGTCGATATCGATGTTAAAACCTCTTATAAAGAAGGAAGCCAAGCCGATAACGAGAACAGCTGCAAGAATAATAAGTGTAACCTTTTTCTTCTTAATAAAGTGGAAGTTCTTCATTATTTAGCCCTCCTTCCGATAGCCTTATAGGAATTGGGGTTGGTAAAGCCCATATCAACGCTAAAGTGAAGCAAGGCTCTGGTAACAACCAAAGAGGTGAACAGGGAAATAACAACACCGATAAACAAGGTGGTTGCAAAGCCCTTAATAGTACCGGAACCAAGGAAGTAAAGCACCGCACAAGCGATAACGGTGGTTACGTTAGAGTCCAAAATAGCACTGAACGCTCTCTTAAAGCCGCCCTTAACAGCCGCCTTCGCGCTCTTGCCCATTTCGATATCTTCCTTCATTCTTTCAAAGATAACAACGTTTGCGTCAACCGCCATACCTATAGAAAGCACGATACCTGCAATACCTGCAAGGGTAAGGTTAGCCTGTGTAAGAACAAGCACAATACCGAATATACCCATATAAGCCAAAAGCGAAACGGAAGCCATAACGCCTGCAAGCTTATAATAAACGCACATAAAGATAATTACCAATGCAACGCCGATAGCGCCTGCAATCAAAGAGGTAGAGAGGGAGTTCTTACCAAGTGTTGCACCAACGGTTCTCTTTTCAACGTCGGTAAGCTTATATTTAAGCGCACCTGCGTTAATGTTGTTTGCAAGGTCTTTGGCTTGCTCATATTCAGTAAAGCTGCCGCTGATCATTGCAGTACCGCCGGTAATACCGGTGTTCTTATATTCAGAAGAAACGGTGGGGTTGCTAAGAAGGGTGTCGTCCATATAAATAGCAACGGTGGTGCCGTTCTGTGCAGCAAGCTTGGTAACCTCTGCAAACTTCTTTGCACCTGCTTCGGTAAGGTTCAATTCAACACCGATCTGTGTAACGCCCTTATCGTCGGTAAAATATTTGGGAACAGCGTTTTTAACGTGGTCCTTACCGGTAAGCGCAATGTTACCGCTGGAATCACGGAAGGTTAAAACCGCAGTCTTCATATATTTTTCAATAGCTTCGTTGGGATCTTCAACGTCGGGGATTTCAATGGTAAGCATATCGTCGCCCACCAAATAACAAAGGGCTTCGGTAAGACCTGCATCGTCAAGTCTGCGGCGCATAGTGTCATAAACGCCTTGCATACCTTCGCTTGTAATAGTTTCGCCCTCATCGGGGATAGCCTGGAAAGTAACAACAGAACCGCCGGCAAGGTCCAAGCCCAACCGAACAGCGTCGTCCTCAAATATTCCTTTTAGCTGGGATTCGTCGTTAAAGTGAATACCGCAAATTGCTACAGAGCAAACCAAAACGATAGCAATTATAAGCAACAAAAAACGAGCAAGACCCGCAGCGCGTGCATAATTCATTTGCCATATACCTCCGGAAATTTCTAACATTTCAATTATACATATTTATGCCATATAAGTCAAGCATTATTTTTATTTATAAAATGAATACAAAGTAAATTTAACGCTAAAGAAATTAATAAATAAAGCGCAACGCCTTTTCCTTAACTTCAATAACCGTTTCCAAAACCTTTCCGCCGTTTTCGCCGTCCACCGACCAGCCCTTTTCCTTATTGCACCTTATAACCGCTTTTTTAATCTTTTTCCGCACAAAACGGTGGGTATGAATTCGCGAGGTTATAATATTCCCCAGCAAAGCGGCGCCGTTCAACGGTCCTGTGGGGGCTTTAATCATAGTAAGCTCAAAAATACCGTCGTTAAAAACAACGTTGCTTCGTTCAAGCGAAAAAATCCCCGCCAAGCGCACCGTGTTGGAAACACCTGCATAAAGAAAATCCCCCTCGAAATCGCCGTCGTCGGTTTCTATAACGTAATGTGCCTTTTGGGGTCTGCAAAGGTCGCAAGCACCCTTAAGCACGTATGCGGCGTGGCCGAATATATGCTTCATTTTTTGTGATGTGGAATAAGAAGCCCCCGTAAAAATGCCGGTGCAGGCAACGTAAACAAAGTGTCTGCCGTTAATGGTGCCTACGTCAATGGTTTTCGGTTCTGTGGTGGCAATCTTGGTGCAAGCTTCCTTTACGTTGCTGGAAAGCCCAAGGGAAAGGCCAAAATCGTTGGTAGAGCCAAGGGGAATATAACCCATAGGCAGGTTAGTACCGCTTTTTACAATTCCGCTTGCCACAGCGTTAAGAGTACCGTCGCCGCCAATGGCAACCGCAAGGTCAAAATCCTTTGCTCGGGCGATAATTTCCGCCTCTGTATTGCCGTCGGGGGTGGTGGGCATAACGGTTACGCTGTATCCGTGTGCAGAAAAAATATTTGTTGCGTCAAACAAATATTTTTTTGCTTTACCTTTACCCGCAACGGGGTTAATTATCAATAAAAGCTTTTTCATAACGTTAATTTCCGTGTTTTTTATAATTCCTACACATTCTATCACAAAATTTAACATATTGCAATATGGATAAAGCTATGTTATAATACAAATATCGTTGAAAACAAATTTTAAGGAGCATAATTATGGCAAAACTCGTTTTCGGAAAACCCAAATCCTCTCCCATTAAATTAAGAAAATGCGACCTTACCAAGGTTACCGCCTTTTCCGAAAAGCAAACCTACGATAAAGACGGTTATATATATCTTAACGTAAAAAATCAACCCTTCGCCCTTGGCGGCGTGCTTAACCCTAACGATAATTACGGCGAATATTACCGCTTGGATGCATCTAAAAAAGAAATTTATTCCGATGCAAACCGAGGTTTAGCCGAATGCACATCGGGGGGCAGCGTTCGCTTTGCCACCGATGCTGCCGAAATATCCCTTCGTGCAGCTCTGCGCGGCGCACTTGTGGGTATGATGCACTTTGCAAACCGCGGTGTTTACGGCTTCGATATATATATCGGCACCGGCACCAACCGCAAATATTGCTCTGCACCAATGCAGTTTTTAACAGGCGACCCTAATTTCCATCAGGATGTAATTCAGCTTGGGGCAGGGGTAAAAGAGGTTCAAATCAACTTCCCGCTTTACGGCGGCGTTAAGGATATAGAAATCGGCTTCCCCAAAAAATCCCGCGTTGGCACACCCACACCCCGCACCAACGGTGCAGTGGCATTCTATGGCAGCTCTATAACACAGGGCGGCTGCGTTTCCCGCCCCGCAAATTCCTATGCAAAGATAATTTGCCGCGCGCTGGATGCAGATTGCTGCAATTACGGCTTTTCGGGCAGCGGTATGGGCGAGCTTGCCGTGGCAGAGCATATCGCAACCCGCAATTTAGCCTGCTTCGTTATGGATTACGATTTTAACGCACCCACGTTAGAGCATTTGCAGGCAACCCACGAGCCCTTCTTTAAGCTCTTCCGCGAAAAACAGCCCAACACCCCCGTTGTTTTCGTGGTTCATCCCTACTACGGCACTCCCACACAAGAGGATAAAGCCCGCCGCGATTTGGTTTATACAACCTATCAAAACGCAATCAACGCAGGTGATAAGAACGTGTATTTTGTAGATTCCACCCCCTTCTTCCCCGCAGAAATGAACGACCTTTACACCGTAGATTATCTCCACCCCAACGATTTAGGTCAAATGTATATGGCAAGGGCAATTTTCCCCGCTGTAAAAAAGGCTATTGACAGCAAAAAATAATTGTGATAAATATAACCTATAATTGTAAATACAGGAGAAGAAATAATGATAAGAGTAACTGTTTGGAACGAATATTACCACGAAAAGACCGAGGAAAAGGTAGCCAAGGTTTACCCCAACGGCATTCATAACGCTATTGCCGATTTTCTTCGTTGCGACGATATCTCCGTAAGAACCGCCACCTTAGATGACCCCGAATGCGGCTTAACACAAGCTGTTTTGGACGAAACCGACGTTCTAATTTGGTGGGGGCACCTTCGCCATAACGATGTTCCCGACGAAGTCGTAGAGCGCGTTAAGGCAGAAATCCACAAGGGTATGGGCTTAATCTGCCTGCACTCTGCCCACCATTCCAAAATCCTTCGCTTAATTCTTGGCACTACCTGTAACCTAAGCTGGCGCGAGGACGGCGATTTAGAACGCATTTGGACAATCAACCCCGCCCACCCCATCGCTCAGGGCATCGGCAGATATTTCGAACTTCCCGAGGTAGAAACCTATGCAGAACCCTTCGGCATCCCCAACCCCGATGAAGTTGTGTTTATGGGCTGGTACGAAGGCGGCGAGCTTTTCCGCTCCGGCGTAACCTTCCACCGCGAAAACGGCAGAATTTTCTATTTCCAACCCGGCCACGAAACCTTCCCCATCTTCTACGATGCAAACGTTCAAACCATCATCCGCAACGCAGTACGTTGGGCAGCCCCCGTGTTCCGTTCACCCGAGCTCACCTGCCCTCAGGTAACTAAGGTTCACAACAAATAAAACAAAAAAGATGGCTTTTCAAAGCCATCTTTTTTTATGCGAAAAAATAAAATGTAGGGAAGGGGTTTATCCCCTTCCGCACCACGCCCATACAACCCTATATCAAAAAAACAAAAAGGACGGTAAACCCGTCCTTTATTTATAATTCTTGGGTGTATCAATCAACCCGATAAAATAATCTGCCGAAATATTATAAAACCTGCACAGCACAGCCAAGTCCTCTATCTTAAGCTCTGCACGTCCTGCCTCGATGTGATTGTATCCTTGCTGGGATTTTTGAAGCAGTTTTCCTATTTCCGCCTGTGTATAATCATTGTCTTCTCTAACCGCTCGTAATCGTTCGCGGTATATCGTCATATAGAACACCTCCTTATCCCAATATTACAACACTCAAAAAATGAGTATTGACAAATACTCAAAGATTGAGTATAATAATGTAAAATTATGTAGGAGGTATATAAAATGTTTTGTCCTAAATGTGGTAAAGAAATCAACGACGAAGCTGTTGTATGCGTAAACTGCGGTTGTGCAGTAAACAACGCCAAGGTAAAAACTGCATCGAACAGCGATGGAAAGGGTTTTGCCATTGCATCTTTAATATGTGGTATTGTGTCCATAATTATGTTTGCAATAATTACAGGTCCCTTGGGCATCGTTTTTGGTGCAATAGCAAAGAATAAGGGTAACACCAGCCCTATGGCAACAGCAGGTATCGTTTGCGGTGTAATCGGCGTAATCGGTTGGCTTATTCTTATGGCTATGGGTGTTTCTTTGTTCTCGGAATTCTAAAAAAACAAAAAGATGGTTTTCAAAGCCATCTTTTTTTATGCGAAAAAATAAAATGTAGGGAAGGGGTTTTCAACACCCCAAAAACCAAAATTCCGCCGCTTGGGCTGAGTTTTACCCATAAAAGCCTTCCCCTCGGGGGGAAGGTGTCAACTGCAAGTTGACGGATGAGGGGTAGGATGCAACGCATCCGTTAATAAGACTTTAAAAGGTAAGTGGTTGCACTATATCAAAAAAACAAAAAGGACGGTAAAACCGTCCTTTTCATTACAATAGGAAGTATAAAATTACTTAAGAGTAATCTTAGCGCCAGCTTCTTCGAGCTGAGCCTTAAGGGATTCAGCTTCTTCCTTGGAAACGCCGGTCTTAACCATCTTGGGAGCAC
>JAFYOG010000122.1 GCA_017560285.1 Clostridia bacterium | reverse complement strand
TCCGTACGAAAGATCTTCGTTAAACCCGAATTTATAGTCTACAAGTTCATTATCAAAGGGTTGGTCTTTTGGATACCACACAACCTTATCCATACTAAAACTGTCGTTTATTGTGGGTTCTTTGCTGCTGTTATCTTCGGGCAGAGAACTTTCTTCTTGTTGAATGCTGTTATCCGAAACATCGTTAATACTGCTTTCGGTATCGACGGTTATATCTATATTAGAGCTTGCATTATCGGGAGTACTTTCGGTTGTATTCCCCGTGCAAGCGGTAAGCACGCAGGTAAGCAAAAGCATTAACGCCATAAGTAAATTCGTTAGCTTTTTCATTTTTTCACATCCTTAAAAAATTAAAAAACGCATAAGACTGCCTTGGTGTGGCGGCTTATGCGTTGGAGAAGTTTTTTGTTTTTATATTCGGCTTTTTATATTCGGCTAAAAAGCCGCAGCTTCCCAAGGCGCAAAACCGCCGTAATTACACACGATTTCGTTTGCCATTGGGAACACCTCTTTCTGTTTTTAGATATAGGTACTCTACAATTTTAATTTAGCATATTTTTACTGCGCTGTCAACGGTTTTTTCGCAAACAAAAAGCCCCACTGCAAAAAGTGGGGCTTTAATTCTTATTGCATGCCTGCTTTTAGCTTTTCGGCGCGGTCGGCGGCGATTAATGCATCGATCATTTCGTCGATACGGCCGTTTAGGAAGTTTTCTAAGGAATGGATAGTTAGACCTATACGGTGGTCGGTTATTCTGCCCTGAGGGTAGTTATAGGTACGAATACGCTCGCTGCGGTCGCCTGTGCCAACCTGTGCGCGGCGCTCGCTTGCAACCGCCTGCTCTTTTTGGCTGTTATACAAATCCGCAAGGCGGGATTTCATTATTTTAAGCGCTTTTTCTTTGTTTTTTATCTGGGAACGTTCGTCCTGACAATCTACGGTAAGACCTGTGGGGATATGGATAATTCGTACCGCCGATTCGGTTTTGTTAACGTGCTGACCGCCTGCGCCTGCAGAACGGTGGCGGGTGATTTCCAATTCCTCCATATTAAGCTCGAAATCTACGTCCTCTACCTCGGGCAATACTGCAACGGTGGCAGTAGAGGTTTGAATTCTGCCCTGAGCCTCGGTTTCGGGCACGCGCTGTACGCGGTGAACGCCGCTTTCGAACTTAAAGCGGGAATAGGCGTTTTCGCCCTCGACCATAAAGGAAACTTCTTTAAAACCGCCTAATTCGGTTTCGTTTGCGCTAAGAAGCTCTACCTTATAGCCTGCAGATTCGGCATACATTGTATACATACGGTAAAGCACAGCCGAGAAGAGCGCCGCTTCCTCGCCGCCTGCGCCGCCGCGGATTTCGATAATAACGTTTTTATCGTCGTTGGGGTCTTTGGGAAGAAGAAGGATTTTAAGCTCCTCCATAGTAGGCTCGAGCTTGGAATATGCCTCGTCCTTTTGCTCTTGGGCAAGTGCGCGAAGCTCGGCATCGGTTTCGGAAGCCAAAATTTCGTCGGCATCGGAAATATCGGTTTGCAAGCCCTTATACTCGCGGTATTTTTCTACCACGGGGGTAAGGTTTTTATATTCCTTCATATATTTGGTGTAGCTTTCCATATCCGAAACAACTTCAGGCGATGAAATAGCTTCTTCTATTTCCAAATATCTTTTTTCGATTTGTTCAAGCTTTGTAAGCATAGTTTGACCTCCGAAAGTCATATATTAATTACGGAATTAAGTTTAAGGAGAGAGTATTTATGAAACAGGATTTTTGCTACGAGGGAAAGCTGTTAAAAACCGACCGCAACAAGCGTTACACCCAAAGTCTTGAAAATTTGCAGGAGGCCATGGATAACGGCATTATTTTGGAAGGTGTTAGCTATCTTTGCGATTTCGATAGGCATTTACATATTCGGTTGGGGGATTTTAACGCGGTTATACCGAAAAACGAATGCGTTTATACACAAAACGGCTTGCCCGAAAAGGATATTGCCATTATATCGCGGGTTGGAAAGCCGGTCTGTGTGAAAATTACAGCCATAGAAGAAACCGAAAACGGCGAGCCCTTGGTTATATGCTCCCGCAGGGAAGCACAAATGGATTGTATGCGCCATAAAATAAGCAATTTGCAAACCGGCGACGTTATAGAGGCGCGCATTACCCGCTTGGACCCCTTTGGCGCTTTTTGCGACGTGGGCTGCGGGATAATTTCGTTGTTGCCTATAGATTGTATGTCGGTTTCGCGCATTTCCCACCCCAAGGACAGATTTCGCAACGGGCAGGTTATAAAAGCGGTTGTAAAGAATTCTGCCGACGAGTTCGGAAGAATAACCCTTACCCACCGAGAGCTTTTGGGCACTTGGGAAGAGAACGCCGCAAAATTTACCTCGGGGCAGACTGCCGCAGGGATAGTGCGTTCTATCGAGGATTACGGGGTTTTTGTAGAGCTTACACCCAACCTTGCGGGGCTTGCGGAATGCCGCGACGACGTTGCCGTTGGGCAAAGCGCGGCAGTGTTTATTAAAAACATTATACCCGACAGAATGAAGGTAAAATTAGCCATAATCGATTGCAGTGACCG
>JAFYOG010000121.1 GCA_017560285.1 Clostridia bacterium | reverse complement strand
CTTTGCCGTATATGGATAAAACTCATCTGCGGATTGTATGTTTGTCAACATATGTTTATCGTATCCATCTAATCTGTTTTCAAAGAAATCAGCCATTTTTTCAAGCATATCTAATCTCCGCCAAATTCAAGTTTATCGAACCAACTGCATTATACCATATATCATTAAAAACTACAATATTTTTCGCTATTTACATACAAGGGCGTATATGTTATAATTTATCTACTATGTAAATAAACAGGTGCAATTATGAAGTTTAAATTCCAAAGAACAATAGCGTTGCTTTTATCGGTGCTGTTTATATTAACGCTATTGGTGGGCTGTGCCCAAGAAGAAAGCCAAATATCCCCAATATTATATAAGGTAACCGACGGTGAAGGCAACCATATCTGGCTGTTTGGCTCTATCCACATCGGCGAGGATTATTTTTATCCGCTGCCCGATTACGTTTTAAACGCCTATAACCAAAGCGACGCCTTGGCGGTAGAGCTGGATGCGGTGGCACTTCAGCAGGATATGCAAGCTCAAGCGGAGCTTGCGGGAATAATGCTTTATACCGACGGCACCACCATAAAAGACCATATTTCCCCCGAGCTGTATAATTCTGCCCGCAAAATTTTAGAGGAAAATCAGCAATATATCCCCGCAATGGATTATTATATCCCCGCTATGTGGTCAAGCGCTATCGATAATATAACGGTAAGCAAGCTTGGTTTAAAAACCGAGCTCGGCATAGATTTGCATTTGCTAAATAAAGCGAACGAGGAAGGAAAACCGATATTAGAGGTAGAATCTGCAAAATTCCAGTACGAAATGCTTGCAAATTATTCTGCGGAATTGCAGGAATTTTTGCTAACAAGCTCGGTACAGCAGGGGCAGAACCCCATTCTTGCCAAGCCCTCCTACGACCAAATGATAAATCTTTGGGCAAAAGGCGACGAAGCCGCGTTAGACAGCTATCTTAACGCCCAATCCCCCTTGCTTACAGCAGAGCAAAAGCTTCTTATGGAAGAATATAATGATGCATTAATAACACAGCGCAATAAAAATATGACAAAATACGCTATGGCGGCATTACAAAGCGGCAAAAAGGTGTTTATCTGCGTTGGCGCCGCCCATATCGTGGGCAGAAACGCCGTTGCACAACAGCTAAAAGCCTTGGGATACACCGTAGAACGGGTGTAAAATAAGTAAATACTTGACAATTTGGCGGTTTATAGCTATAATTGCCTTAAATGTGCATTTTTCAACTGAAAGGGAATTTGTATAATGACAAATATAAAATATTTAAAAAACAAGCTTATAGCCCTTGTCCTTGCCCTTGTTTTCGTTCTTGCGGCTTTGGCAGGCTGTAGCTCGGGTAACGGCACGGATACTTCTTCCGACGTATCTGTAAATTCCTCTGCCGAGGAATCCTCCGACGTTTCTTCCGAAATAAGCAGCGAATCTTCCGAAGCCAGCGAAGACTCCTCTGAAGTAAGCGAAGAAAGCTCCGAAGACGTTTCCGAGGAAAGCTCGGAAGACGTTTCCGAAGAAAGCTCCGAAGACGTTTCCGAAGAAAGCTCCGAGGATGTTTCCGACGAATCCTCGAAAGAAGAAAGCAAGCCCGGCTTTGACGATACAAGCTGGGAGGATAAATCCTGGGCAAAGGGATGGAAACCCTCGCCCTTCGATTACGGTTATCCCACCCCCGAAAATATCGAAGATAACATTTTCTGGGATTCCTTGGTATATACCGGCTACAATATCCAAAAGCATATCGACGACGGCTTAATGTGGGAATATATCCTTGCCGGTTATAAGGGCGATTACGGCTGGCTTTCCGAAATCGGCTATGCAGGCGGCAGCTTGGGTTACGAAACCACCGAGGAAGGCTTGCCCGATATAGAATTCTTTAACAACCACGGCTTGGTTTGTGCTTCTTACATAGCTTACGTATATTTTAACTATATCCCCAACGTGGTAGGAATTAACGTAGATTGCTTAGAAAAACCCGAAATTGCCTACAGCGCGCAGGAATGGTATAAGGCTTGCCTAAAGTGGGTAGAGGACGGTTATTCCAGAACTATCGATTTCAAGGCAACCAAGGTGGGCGGCTATACAAAGTTCGAGCCCGCCGAGGAAATTCCCATAGGCTCTATCATTTGTATGCGTAATATCGATAACGAAAAAATCTATTGCCGTCACGTAGCTATCTATGCAGGCTACAAGAACGGCTACCATTGGGTATATCACGTAGGCAACGATAACGGTCCCGAATTTTGCGCTATGGAAAGAATGTCCTTCGGCGAGGGCGCACAGTGGCCCTTTGCAATATTCGCTACTCCTGAATTTATTTTAGAACAAATGTAAAATAAAGGCGTTTGCACAACAAAAGCAAACGCCTTTTCAAAAAGGTGAATTATGGAACTATCTATTCTCGATTTTATACAAAACACCTTTTCCTGCGCCTTTATGGACGTAATAATGCCCGCAATATCATTTTTTGGCAACGCAGGCTGGGTGTGGATATTGGCAGGGGTTGTAATGGCTGTCATTCCCAAAACCCGCAAAATAGGCATAACCGTTTGCATTGCATTGCTGTTAAGCCTTATAGTGTGTAACCTAACGCTAAAGCCCATTGTAAACCGTATAAGACCCTACGATATAAAAGAGGGTATAGAGCTGTTAATTACCAAGCCCCACGATGCATCTTTCCCCTCGGGTCATTCCTCTGCATCCTTTGCGGCGGCTGTGGCAATGGTTCTTTACAACAAAAAAATCGGCATCCCTGCGGTGGTGCTGGCATCCCTTATCGCCTTTTCAAGGTTGTATCTGTACGTTCATTTTCCCACCGACGTTTTGGGCGGAATAATTTTGGGCAGCCTTTGTGCAGTGGGCGCATATTTTATCGGCAAATTCGTTTTTAAAAAAATCAAAATCTAAAAAAACAAAGCTGTGGGATATTCCACAGCTTTTCTATTACATCTCCATCAAAACGCTTATACCCGCCAAAACGTAACCGCTTGCGGTTTCGGTACGCAAAATGCGCTTTCCAAGCCCCGCCAAAGCAATATTGCTTTCCTTGGCAATAGCCGTTTCCTTTTCGCTTAATCCCCCTTCGGGGCCGATTAAAAATCCAATGCTTTGGGGGTTATCACCCAAAAGCTCCTTTACGGGCTTGGTGCCGTCCCCCTCGTAGCATATAAACCCAATATCCTTTTGTGATATCTCTTTAATCGCCTCGGAATAGGAAATAATACCCCTTATTTCGGGAATAATGCTTCGCCCGCATTGTGCGGCGGCAGATTCGCTAATCTTTTTCAAGCGTTCCAAACGCTTTGCAAAAGCCTTGCTGTCGGGGCGCGCAACGCAACGCTCGCTCATAACCGCAACAATCTCGTATGCGCCAAGCTCAACCGCCTTTTGTATAACCGTTTCCAGCTTATCCCCCTTGGGAAAGCACTGATAAACGCTTACCTTAAAGGGCATTTCGTTGTTTTGCTTTTCGGCTTCACCCAAAAGGGCATAAAGCCCGTCGTGGGTAATTTCGTCTATGGTGGCGGTATAAGAATTGCCGTGCATATCGCAAATATGCAGCTCGTCGCCCTTTTCCTTGCGCAAAACCCGCAAAATATGGTTAGCATCGCTGCCGTCAATATAAGCTCTGCCCTCTGCAATCCTGTCGCTGCCAATATATATTCTGGGAATAAAAGCCATAACCAATGCTCCAAAAAATACTTTTTAAAAATTATATAACAAAAAGCCGAATAAGTCAATTAAATGGCAAAAAATGTGGCATTATAAATACTGCTGTCGTTCAAAAACCCAAAAGGCTATTGACAATTTGGGCATATAGTAGTAAAATGTTAACGTAAATTAAACAATAAAACTTTTTTGTGCCGGAGGTATATTATGGCAGAAAATATGGAAAAGGAAAACATCTTTACCTTAACCGACGAAGAAACCGGTGCCGAAACCGAATTCGAACTTATCGGCGAACTCACTATCGACGATAATACATACCTTGCTCTTATCCCCTTGGAAGGCGACGAGGACGAATACGTAGTTCTAAAGGTAGAAGTTGACGAAAACGGCGACGAACTTCTTGTAACCATCGATGACGACGAAGAATTCGACCGTGTTGCCGATGCATTCGAAGACACCTTTATGGGCGAAATCGATTTGGACGAAGAAACCGCCGAATAATTTGTAAAAAAGGGAGGGGAAGTTAAACCCCTTCCGTTTTTTGTAAACCGAGCGTAAAGCTGCAAAGCTTTATTTGAACGCGTAAGCGTTATCCTGCGGGGTGCGTGCATAGCCTTCGGGCTGTACCTCGTGTAAAAACCCACATACAATAAAAAATTCGTTTAAAACAAGGACATGCGCCTTGTTTTAAACACCTTAAAGTTTCGCGCGTAGTGAAGGGGGTTCCCTGAAAACGCAGTTTTTAGGGCATCACGAAGCGGCGCGAGCGAACGAAACTTAGCAAATGAAAATGAAATTTTCATTTGAACGCGCAAGCGTTATCCTGCGGGGTGCGTGCATAGCCTTCGGGCTGTACCTCGTGTAAAAACCCACAAGAAAGAAAGGGAGCTCGGCGTTTTGTTGCGGTGAAGCAGGCCTCCCGCTTGCATTCTGCGAGCGGATGTTGGAAGCACTAAAGTAGCAAACAGAGCACCCACCTGCACAAAGCAGGGTTTCATTCTCACGGGGGCACGGCCCATGCGGGGCATAAAACAAAAACCGACTATGGTTATCCATAGTCGGATTTTTTATTTCATCATTTCGCCCATATTATAAATATAATCAACGCAGACCTTGCGGATTTTTTCCTCGTTATGGGCGTTTTCCTTATCAAACACGCCTACAACGTCCATACCCGCGTTTACCGCGCTTAAAACCGATGTATAGTTGTCCTCGAAAACAATACAATCCTGTGGCTCTACGCCAAGCTTTTTTGCCGCCAAAATGAAGATTTCCGAAGAAAAATGCTTGTATACACCCACGTCGTCGCTGCCAACGTAAACGTCAATCAAGCCTTCAAAATCGTATCTGACCAAAAAGCCTTGGGCAAGCTTTTTGGGGGTATCCGATGCAATAGCAACAGGTATTTTGTTGCTTTTAAGAACCTGCAAAAATTCCACCGCGTTTTCCTTCGGCTCTATAACGGTATTGTATTTTTCAAAAAGATATTCTATCTGGCTGGGGTATTTGCTAATATCCTCCCCCGCGGTTAACCGCCAATAGGTCATAGAATCTATCAGCGTGCCGTCCATATCAAAAATAACAGCTTTTTTGCCGCGCAAATATTCCTTTTTGGGATTAAAAATACTATACAAATCCATTTTCTACCTCGGTTTGTAACAAATATACCGTATTGTAGCATATTATTATTAATTTTTCAACGAAAATACATATTAAAAAACCAAAAAATACTTGAAATAGGTTTCTTAGGGTGATATAATAATATGAATTAATTTGGGGAGGTAAATCGGCATATGGCGATTAAAGAAACCTTAACACGAGTTTGCGATATATATTCCAATCCGCAAACCTACGGCGGACAAACTATCCGCTTGGGCGGCTGGATCAAAACCATCCGTTCTTCCAACGCCTTCGGCTTTATCGAGCTTAACGACGGCACCTATTTTAAAAATATCCAAATCGTTTTCGAAAGCGATATTATAGATAATTACAAAGAGGTTGCAAAGCTTAATATCCCTGCGTCTATTATCGCAGAGGGTGTTTTAGAGCTTACCCCCGGCGCAAAGCAGCCCTTCGAGCTTAAGGCAAGAAATATCGAAATAACCGGCGAATCCACTCCCGATTATCCTATTCAGCCCAAGCGCCACAGCTTCGAATTTTTGCGTTCTATCGCGCACCTTCGTCCCCGTGCAAACACCTTCAACGCAGTTTTCCGCGTTCGCTCGGTTGCCGCACAGGGTATCCACCGCTTCTTTGCCGATAAGGGCTTCGTTTACGTAAACACCCCCATTATCACCGCAAGCGATTGCGAGGGCGCAGGCGAAATGTTCCGCGTTACCACCTTGGATATTAACAATCCCCCCCGCGACGATAAGGGTAACGTAGATTTTTCTAAGGATTTCTTCGGCAAGGCGGCAAACCTTACCGTTTCCGGTCAGTTAGAGGGCGAATGCTTTGCACTTGCATATTCTAATATATATACCTTCGGTCCTACATTCCGTGCCGAAAATTCCAACACTCCCCGCCACGCGGCAGAGTTCTGGATGATCGAGCCCGAAATCGCATTTGCCGATTTAGAGGATTATATGTCCTTGGCAGAGGAAATGACCAAATACGTTATTAAATACGTTTTGGAACGTTGCCCCGAGGAAATGGAATTCTTTAACAAGTTTATCGATAAAGGCTTGCTCGAACGATTAACCGCCCTTGTTAACAGCGATTTCGTTCGCGTTTCCTATACCGAAGCGGTAGAAATTTTAAAGAACAGCGGCGTTAAGTTCGATTATCCCGTGGAATGGGGTTGCGATTTGCAAACCGAGCACGAACGTTACCTTACCGAAACCGTGTTCAACAAGCCCGTTTTCGTAACCGATTATCCCAAGGAAATTAAGGCGTTCTATATGCGCCTTAACGACGATAACAAAACCGTTGCCGCGGCAGATATGCTTGTTCCCGGCGTAGGCGAGCTTATCGGCGGTTCCCAGCGCGAGGAACGTCTTGACGTTTTGGAAGCGCGCCTTGCAGAATTGGGTCTTAACAAAGAGGATTATTGGTGGTATTTGGACCTTCGCCGTTACGGCGGTGTAAAGCACGCTGGCTACGGCTTGGGCTTCGAACGTCTTATTATGTATATCACCGGTATGACAAATATCCGCGACGTAGAACCCTTCTTCCGCACCACCGGTAGTGCAGAATTTTAATAAACCATAACCGCACAACCATATAAAGAGGTATTCATTATGAACAAGATTGAACTTCAAAAGCAGTACGACGAATATAAAGCCCTTGGCTTAAAGTTAGATATGTCCCGCGGTAAGCCCGCCCCCGAGCAGGTTGCCACCGTTGAACGTATTCTTACCGCTATCACCAAGAACGAAGATTGCTTCTCTGAAACCGGCGGGGACTGCCGTAACTACGGCGGCTTGGACGGCATTAACGAAATGAAGCGTCTTTTGGGCGAAATGTTGGGCGTTACCTCCGATTACATTATCGTAGGCGGCAACTCCAGCCTTAACCTTATGTACGATACCGTTGCCCGTTCTATGCTTCACCCCGTAGAGGACGGCTGCAAGCCTTGGTCCAAGTACGAACAAATTTCCTTCCTTTGCCCCGTGCCCGGCTACGACAGACACTTTGCTATCTGCGAATTTTTCGGCATTAATATGATCAACATTCCCTTAAACGACGATGGCCCCGATATGGATATGATCGAATCCTTGGTTGCCTCTGACGAAACCATTAAGGGTATGTGGTGTGTTCCCAAGTATGCAAACCCTTGGGGCTGTACCTATTCTGCCGAAACCGTTCGCCGCATCGCTTCTTTAAAGCCTGCCGCAAAGGATTTCCGTATATTCTGGGATAACGCGTACGTTCTTCACGACCTTACCGATACCCCCGATGAACTTCCCGAAATCTTTGCCGAGGCTGCAAAGTACGGCAACGAGGATATGTTCTTCGAGTTCGCATCCACCTCTAAAATTACCTATCCCGGCGCAGGTATTTCCTGTATCGCATCCAGCCCCAGAAATATCAAGCGCATTCTCGATGCATTAAAGATCCAAACCATCGGCCACGATAAGCTTAACCAGCTTCGCCATGCAAGGGTATTTAAGTGCTACGACGATATTGTAGAACAGATGAAGGTTCATATGAACATCATCCGTCCCAAGTTCGAAATTATCTACCGCGCCTTCGAAAAGGGCTTTGCAGGTGTAGACGGTGTTACCTGGACCACCCCCAACGGCGGTTACTTCTTCACCCTCTGCTTGCCCGAAGGCACCGCAAAGCGCACCGTAGAGCTTTGTAAAGAGGCAGGCTTGGTTATCACTCCCGCAGGCGCAATGTTCCCCTACGGTAAAGACCCTAAAGACAGCCAGCTTCGTATCGCGCCCTCCTTCCCCTCGCAGGAAGAGCTTGCAAAGGCGGCAGACCTTCTTACCGTTTGTGCAAGACTTGCGATTTTAGAAAAAGCAGAATAATTAATTTCACATTGAACGGGCTTTGCTCGTTCAATGCTTTTTATGGGGTATATTATGAAAAAGCTTTTAGCATTAATTCTTGCCGTTCTAAGCGTATTTTTGTGTTCCTGCGGCAATAATTGCAATTGCGACGTTGCTACCAACGATACTGCCACCAACGATACGGCAACCGACGTTGCAACCAACGATATCGTCATCTTTTACACCAACGATATCCATTGCGCCTTCGAAACCGAAATAGGCTTTTCGGGCTTGGCTTCTTTAAAAAAGCAGGCGTTAAAGCAAACACCCTACGTAAGCCTTGTCGATGCAGGCGATGCGGTTCAGGGCGAGGTTATCGGCAGTGTATCCCAGGGCGAATATATGGTTGATATTATGAATTACGTGGGCTACGATATAGCCGTGTTCGGCAACCACGAATTCGATTACGGTATGGATAGATTGCAATATCTTGTAAATAAATCCAACGCCCAATATCTAAACTGCAATATTACCTATAAAGGCAAGGTTGAAAACAGGCTTTCTTCCGCCAAGCCCTATAAAATTATCTCTTACGGCGAAACCGACGTTGCTTTTATCGGCGCCACCACCCCCGAAACCTTAACCTCGTCTACCCCTACATATTTTATGGAAAACGGCAGCTTCGTTTACGATTTTGCCGCAGGCAATAACGGAACTGATTTTTATCAATGCATTCAAAAAAATATAGACGAATGTAAATCTTTGGGCGCCGATTATATCGTTCTTGTTGCCCATTTGGGCGACTTAGAGGTAAGCGCCCCTTACAGCTCTATCGACGTTATAAACAATACGGTCGGTATAGATGCTGTTATCGACGGCCACGCCCACAATTCTATTCCCACTCGTATAGAAAAGAACAAGCAGGGAAGTAACGTGCTGCTAACCTCTACCGGCACCAAGTTTGCCAACGTTGGTCAGCTCGTTATCACCGCCAACGGATATATAACCGCAGGTCTAATTTCCGATTATGCCCAAAAGGATGCCCAAAAGGATGCCGAAACCGATTCCTATATAGCCACCGTAAAAGCAAAATACGAATCCGAAATCAACAAGGTGGTTGCAAAATCCGATATAGCCCTTTCCTGCACCGATAACAACGGCATTCGCCTTGTAAGAAGCCGCGAAACCGCCATCGGCAACCTTTGTGCCGATGCCTACCGCTATATAACCGGCGCAGATATCGCCTTGGTAAACGGCGGCGGAATACGAGCCGACCTTCCCGCAGGGGATATTACCTATGCCGATATAATCGCGGTTCACCCCTTTGGCAATATGATGTGTATGGTTAACGCCACAGGGCAGGAAATTATGGATTCCTTGGAAATAGCAAGCCGTTCGGTGCGTAACGTGTACGAAGAAAACGGCTATGCCGTTGGCGAGGAAGGCTCCTTCCAAAGCGTTTCGGGCTTAAAATATACCGTGGATACAACGGTAGAATCTGCCGTAGAGTTCGATGAAAACGGTATGTTCAAATGCTTTAACGGAAATAACCGCCGTGTTAAAAACGTTCTTATCCTTAACGATAACGGCGAATACGTGCCCATAGACCCCAACGGCGTATATACCGTTGCAAGCCATAATCACCTTATAAAAAGCGCCGGTGGCGGTATAACCCAGTTCAGCGATAATCCGCTGCTTATCGACGATGGTATTAGAGATTATCAGGTTCTTATAACCTATATAGCCGATGGTTTAAAAGGCAATTTGGGCAGCCTTTATTCCTCTACCGAGGGCAGAATAACAATCGAATAATCAAAATAAGGCTGTTATGGTTTAACAGCCTTATTTGTTTACAATGTATACTTGAAATTTACACAAAAATATGCTAATATGTCCTCATAAAAATTAAGGAGGATAATTATGTTTAAAAGTATATTCAGCAAATATCTTGCAACCTTTACTGTAATATTGGTTTGCTGTATAACCACCATACTTTTGGCTGTATCCTCCCGTATTTCCCACGAAAGCTATATGGTCCAAAAAGAAACTATGGATGCATCTGCAGGCAGTACCGCCCATATAGTGGGGAATTATATCGAGGAAAACGGTTACGATAATATATATTCCGCATTTTTAGATAAAGAAACAGGCTTTCAGGGCTTTTTGGAATACACCTCCGATACCTCCCGTGCCGAGATTTATTTGTTCGATTACCGCGGTGTTTTAATATCCACCTCCGACGATAAAATGCTTCACGGCTCCCGCAAGGCGTATCTAAGCGAAAAAGCACGTAACGTTATGTCGGCGGGCTCGGGCAATTATACCATAAGCACCGTGGAAGGACTGTTCCCCTCGAACCATTTTAACAGCTATAAGGTTGCATACTCTGACGGCAGACCTCTTTACGTAATCTCCAGCCGTACCGATTATACCGGCTTGGTGTTTAATCGGGATATAGTTATAGTTACGGTTACCGTGGCACTGTGGGTGTTCCTTGCGGCAATGCTTTCGCTTTACGTGGTTTCCCGCCGTACTACCGAACCCTTAAGCCAAATTATCTCTGCTGCAAAAAGCTATTCCAAGGGCAGATTTAACCAAAAAATCGAGGTTACGGGGCAGGACGAAGTAGCCGAGCTTGCCGAGGCTATCAACAATATGGCAACCTCCCTAAAGCAAATCGACGATGAACGCAACGCCTTTATAGGCAACGTTTCCCACGATTTACGCACCCCTATGACAACTATTTCCGGCTTTGTAGACGGCATTTTAGACGGCACTATCCCCCCCGAAAAGCATGGGTATTATCTTAACGTAATATCCCAAGAGGTTCGCAGGCTTTCCCGCTTGGTTAATACGCTTTTAGAGGTTTCCCGCTTAGAAAGCGGCACCGATCTGAAAATGACCGATTTTAACCTTTCCGAAACCGCCCGCACCGTGCTTATTTCCTTGGAATCTAAAATAAGCAAAAAGGATATAGACATAGATTTTATCAATCCCGAAGACGATGTTTTCGTCAACGCAGATAAGGATTCCATCCACCGCGTAATATTTAATCTTATGGACAACGC
Organism: Clostridia bacterium; assembly: GCA_017560285.1. Classification (GTDB taxonomy): domain Bacteria; phylum Bacillota; class Clostridia; order Oscillospirales; family CAG-382; genus Coliplasma. The sequence continues at coordinate 14,469 of JAFYOG010000121.1, read as the reverse complement.
GGTTAAATTCACCCCAATCAAGGGTAAAATAACCATAACCGTTGCTACCGTTGCCGATAGCAAAAAGACCGAAAAAGCGTTGTTTGTTATCCGCAATACAGGCGAGGGAATTCCCAAAGAAGAGCTTCCTCATATCTTCGACAGATTTTATAAAACCGACCGCTCCCGCGGGCTGGATAAAAGCGGAACGGGCTTGGGCTTGTATATTGCAAAAACCTCTGTCGCCGACCACGACGAAGACCTTACCGTTACTTCCGTAGAGGGCGAATATACCGAATTTAGGTTTAACCTGTCCTTGGCAACGGTAACCCCCCGCGCCAAGAAGATTATCATAAAGGAGTAATAATATATGAACGGATATTTTCAAGAGCAAAACGCCGATTTTGATCAGCAAAATACACCCCGCCGCAAAGCAAAGGCAAGAATAATCGCCATTATCGCGGTTGCCACTGCTTTGGTAATTCTGGTTACCGTTTCAACGGCAATTATGGTTAACCGTATTTTGGGTGAGGGCTACGGTAACAATACCGTTCTCGGCGGGAATAGCGGTAATAATTGGAAGCCCGAAACCGGCGCAGATAACAGCTATCCCGTACCTGATTTTACCTTCTCCGGGGGAACGGTGATAACCGATTCTAACGATTATACGCGCATATATTCCGATTGCTCTCCCTCCTGCTGTACCATAATAGCGTTGCTTAACGGTCGACCCTATTCCACCGGCAGCGGCTTCGTTATCGATGCCGAAAACGGCTATATCGCCACGAACCACCACGTTATCGAAAGCGTAACCGAAATAAAGGTAGCTTTCTATAACGGAACCGAATATACCGCAACCCTTGTGGGCAGCGATGCGGTAACCGACCTTGCCGTTCTTAAAATAGATGCCAAAAATCTTAAAGCGGTAAAAATAGGCAACTCCAACGACCTAAAAATAGGTCAACTTGTTTTTGCCATAGGTACCCCCTATGACCAATCCTTGGCAGGCACTATGACAAGCGGCATAATAAGCGGTGTGGGCAGAAAGGTCGATATGACAAACAGCTCGGGTAAGGTTATAAAAACCATGACGCTTATCCAAACCGATTGCTCTATCAACCCCGGCAACAGCGGCGGCCCCTTGTTCGATATGTCGGGCAACGTTATCGGCATTACCTCGCTAAAAATCGCAGACGAAATGTACGAGGGCATAGGATTTGCCATTCCCATAACCGATGCGGTTGATATATTTAAAAAGCTTATTGCAGGCGAGCCGGTTACCGATAGCGGTATCGCAACCGCAAAACCCCGCATAGGCGTTACGCTGTTTAATTTAGAATACGGCTTGGTTTATTTTGGCATTAAGCCTCAGTGCGAATACCCCGCAGGCTTGCTTGTGGGCGACGTGGAATATAATTCCAACGCATACGAGGCGGGCTTAAGCGTTCTTGATATCATTACCGAATTCGGCGGTAATAAAATAGAATCGTTAGACGATTTGGATTTGGTATTGGAAAACTACAAAGCAGGCGATAAGGTTACAATGCGCGTGTTCCGCTTTAACCGTCGCCTAACCAATGGCGAATATATAGATATCAACTTTACACTTTCCGCCGCAGAATAAAAACAAAGGCTGTGCTTTTCGCACAGCCTCAGACCGAAGACAAACTCGTTCTTTACACCCTTGAAAGGAAATTTAATAAAAATCGAGCTTCATTTTTAAATTGGAGCTCGATTGCTTTTTTATATAAGGAATTTTAATTTTAATTGTATTTTCAAGGGTTTTAAAGAAAAACTTCGACTGCCGTAGGCTACTACGTCTACGCTCGTTTTTCTTTAAAAATAACTTCGTTTCTCTTGGTCAGGTTCAGTTTGCAGACTTTGTCTGCAAACCGAGGCTGTGCTTTTCGCACAGCCTGTTTTCTATTTTATTTTAATATATTGCCCGTAGCTGTAACCGTTAATACCGTTATAGCTAACCATATACCAAGCACCCGTCTGCCCGTTAATCTTAACGGTGGCGCCGTTTGGTATCTGCCCTAAAATTCTGGCTTCTAAATTAGGCTGTTCTCTAATATTAAGCCTGCCGCCCTCGGTAACCACCGTTCCGTATCGGTCGGAATTCGGCTTAACAAGGGGTAACCCAAAATAATCCGCCACCGATTGAGCAAGGTTTTCCGCAATCAACTGCAAATTGCTTTTAATCCATTCCGCATCGCTTTGGTTATCGTGGTAGGCAAGCTCTACCAAAATGCTTGGCGCGCGGGTGTTGTTCAGCTCGTAAAGCCGTGTGGTGGGCAAGGCACGCACCTTGTTAGGGTCGGGGTAAATGCGTTTTAGGTTCGTAACAAAAATATCCGCCGCCCGCTTGCCGTTAACGCTGGTGGGGTAATAATAAACGTCGCTGCCGGTTTGTCTGCCGTAGTTAGCACTGCCCGATGCGTTGGAATGCAGCGCAAGATGCAAAGCGTAATCCCCCGCGTTAGAAAGCCTAACCGAATCGCCCACCGACCCTTCGGGGTTGTTCCGCGTAAAGGTAATACCGCTGGCGGTAAGGTAGGGCTCCATATAATCGGCAATAAGGTTCATATAATATTCTTCACTTCCGCTGCCGTCGTAATATATGTTGTATTCCTGTGTCGACGGACTTAAAAACAGCATAGGCATAAATAACCTCTCCCTTCAACAGCAGTATATGAATTTAAAATATTTTTTGCCAAAACCCCTTGACAACACCGTAAATATATGGTAATATACTTTGGCACAAAGAAGTAGAGCTATGCTCTCACCCTGCGGCAATAAGCCATGCTCGGTCAATATATTTCAAATGGTGTAACTATGCCATTTGGTTTTTTGGCTGTGCAAAGCGGGTTGTCTGCTTTGCTTTATTTTTTGTCAAAATCAACTAAACTTGTTTTGGAGGTGGCTTCTCATCGCCGCTAAGAATTCTTCCTTAATTAATGAGGAAATTAAAGCAAACGAAGTCCGCGTTATCGGTGCGGACGGCAAACAGCTTGGCGTAATGAAGATAGCAGACGCTATCCGTCTTTCCAACGAAGCTGAACTGGATTTGGTTGAAATATCACCCGATTCTGTTCCCCCCGTATGCAAAATAATGGATTACGGCAAATACCGCTTCGAAAAAGAAAAGCGCGAAAAGGAACAGCGCAAAAAACGTCAGGTTATCGAGCTTAAGGAAATTCAGTTAAAGTGCCGTATCGACACCCACGATTTCAACACAAAGCTAAACCACACACTTAAGTTCCTCGCCCAAGGCAACAAGGTAAAGGTAATAGTAAAGTTTTTCGGCAGAGAAATGGCACATACCGAGCTTGGTGCACAACTGTTGGATAGGTTTGCAGAAGGCTGCGAAGAAGCCGCTGTTATCGAAAAGAAACCTGTTCTCGACGGAAGAAATATGACGATGATACTCGCCCCTAAAAAGACAAAATAACCGAAAGGAATTATTAAAATGGGAAAAATTAAGACACACAAGGCTTCTGCGAAGCGTTTCTCCTTGACCGCAACCGGCAAGATCAAAATGGCTCGTCCCGGCAAACGCCACAAGACCGGCCTTAAACCCAGCAAGACAAAGAGAGCCCTCAGAAAGGCTTCCTACGTAAGCACCGCACGCTACGACGATCTCAAGAGAATGATCCCCTACAAATAATCGGAGGTTAATAGAACATGGCAAGAATTAAAGGCGCTCTCGCGACCAGAAAAAGAAGAAATAAAATGCTTAAGCTCGCCAAGGGTTATTGGGGTGCAAAGAGCAAACACTTTAAGATGGCAAAGCAGGCTGTTCTTAAGAGCGGCAACTACGCTTTCGCCGGCAGAAAAATGAAGAAGAGAGACTTCCGTTCTCTCTGGATTACCCGTATCTCTGCACAGTGCAAGATCGAAGGTATCAACTACTCCCGCTTTATGTACGGCCTAAAGAAGAGCGGTATCGAACTTAACCGTAAGATGCTCTCTGAACTTGCTATCAACGATAAAGCTGCATTCGCACAGCTCGTTGAAACCGCAAAAAAGGCTCTTTAATTAATAATATTTAAGGTTTAAAATATTAACGGATTTTTAATTCTTTTGTTGACTTATGTCGAAAACTTTGATATAATGTCCCCAATAGATGCGATTTCCTCGGAAACCGATTGTAAGGGAGGGTTACAAAAATGGCAGAAGTAAGAGTTAAGGAGAACGAAACTATCGACAGCGCTCTCCGCAGATTCAAGAGATCTTATCTTCGCAGCGGCGTTCCTGCTGAAATTCGTAAGAGAGAACATTACGAAAAGCCCAGCGTAAAGCGCAAGAAGAAGTCCGAAGCGGCTCGTAAGCGTAAGTTCAGATAAGTTATCTGCTGTTTTGTTTACACAACAAAAACAAAAGCCACGCAAAGCGTGGCTTTTTTGTTTTGTTCTTATTTAATTTCGTAATCGCATAGCAACCAATCATATCCCATGGTTTCGGTTTTATCAATAACCGCCATTGCAATATACGATTCTATATCATTATCCTTATCCGAAGAAGGCTTAACGCTGTCGTAGATTTTCACATCAAGCATCAAAGCACCAAAGCCGCGTATATTTTCACGCCTTACGTCCTTAATCTTAACCCGTTCGCCCTTATCTACGTGAACAGGAACGAACAGAATTGCGTTTTCCTTAAAGAATTCTTCGTTAAAGGTTTCCGAAAGAGCTTTAAACTCGTCGTCAACAGGGCATTCCCCGCAAAATTCTTCCAACTGCTTTTGCCAATCCTCTGCGGAAATAACGCATCGTATATTCCACAAATAGTTAACGTCGTCAAGTGCGGCGTTTACGTGTCTGCCGTCGGTGCAGGCTTTAAATACGTATGGAGTATAATCAATACCGCCCACTTTTTGTGTGTAATCATATTCGGTTATATTAAATTTAACCGTCAGCCTATAGGATTTTATGAATTCGCTTCTGGGAATCTCAACAGCGATTACGTTTTCTGTATATTCATAATCGGTCGCCTTGGAATAGTCCCTGTAAATATGCAACACAATTCCGTTTTCGCTTACGTCGGTGCGTTGCAATTCCAAAACTGTGTTATTGTAACTTGATTTAAAGGATAACAGAGCAAGCACCGTATCGTCAAAGAAATTCTCGTCTAAATTCGCAGTATAATCAAGCAAGCTTTCGCCGTCGCCGCTGTATGCGTATCTGTCGGTAATCTGCTTTAATTCATATTCGCTTTTGGCTATCTCTACCCAACCAAGTTGGGTCATATAGGGCCATAGAGGGTTGCTTGCAATGTATCCGCTAAATTCGGTGTGCTTTAACATTTCGTTGGGAATTATACCCTCGTCGGGGTAATAAGAGTCGTCGTAAAGGCGTTCTAAAACCATTTCCGCACCGCTTATCTGTGCAATATCCTCTTTATTAACCTCATAGGTGAAAAGCCGCAGATGATAATCTGCATCCTGACCAGCGGGGTAGGACATCGTAGCAGTAGCCGTAAGCAAGCCCTTTTCATCTATATAAACATTCTTCGGGCAAAAAGTAACACTGCTGCTGCCGGCAGGAAGAATTAATATGATAGCGGCTTTTTCTTTAAAAAAGTCCTCGTTGTATTCCAACTTAGTTGTAACGTCGTTGTCTGTCAAAAATGCTTCCCAATCTTCGTAGCTCTTTATAACGTGTATGGGTGCGTCAACTGAATCAAAATCATCCGTTTTGTAGTAATAATATGTGGGGACAAAATCAATATATCCGCTTTTAATAGGTTTAATCTCGGGTTTAACGTCGGTTTTTTCTTCGGGTTTTTCCGAATTTGCGTTTTCGTCCTCGGTAGCCGCGATAACGCTGTTATCGTCGGGGTCGATGCTGTTTTTCGTCGAGCCGTTACAGCCCGTAAGAATTAATAGCGCTGTAATAATAAACATTATAAGCCGTTTCATACTAAAAACTCCTTTCTTATGAACTTTTCTCTAATTAAATTATAACATATTTATTAATAATGTGCAAGAGGGAAGTTACTAACATTGCTCCTGCTCCATATAAGCATAAAATACGGCAAAATTTCTTTTTTCGACAACCTCTTTATCTACAACCGCAAGCTGTACGCCGTTGTTTTTTACGCTGTATTCTTCTTCCCAAAAATACAACGCAACCCCGTCATCGTCAACAACTATATTGCCAAGCTTAAAATAAGAATCAGAATGAACCCCGCCGTTAACGTCGATAAGATAATAGGGAATGGCAATAATCGCCTTTTCTTCAAAGAAATTTTCGTCGGTTTGTTCTGCAAAATCGTTCAAAAACGAAGGTGTACCGACAAAGTCCATATATACGTCATATCTGCTTCTAAATTGCTCAAATTCGTATTCGTCGGATATGGTTTCAATCCAACCGCAGGCTTCAAACATATTCGTTGCTTCAATGGGAGCTATGCTTCCGTCGTATCTGTAAAGCTCAAAATCCTTTCCTGCAGAGGTATCAACAGAATCGTACAGTTGGCTTGTGTAAGTGTATTCGATTAAAATCTCAACGTCATCGATATCCAAAATATCTTCCTTCGCTACCTCTATAACGTAGGTTGCATATTGCATATCGTCGGTACCGCATTCGGGCATTCTGTATGTAACCGCAATCTGTAAACGGTTATCAACCGTACGCAGGCTTTTAACATTAAGCATCGCACTGCCGCTGCCTGCGGCAACCGTTGCAAAAATCACAGCCTTGTTATCAAAATATTCTTCCTCATAGGCATCAAGAATGGCAAATTGGTTTTCGCTGTAAAATCCCATAAGCTCATCGTTATTCCGTATAATCTCGGCACCGCCAACCTCGCGCAGGGTTTCGTTATAACGGGTCGCCCTAAAATCAATATGACCGCATTTTCCGCTGTCAGCTTCTGGTTTAACATCGGCGCCGCCCTCATCGCTTGTATCGGGGGTAGGGGTAATGTTAACCGATGTGTCATCTCCGCAACCTTCGTCCGGTGTGGGAACCGTAACACATTGGCATTTTCTTTCACAAGCGGCAAGAGTAAAGCAAGCAATCAATAATGCAAGTAATAAAGCTAATTTTTTCATATCTATTACCTCCTTCTATAAAATAATACCCCGCAAGCCGCATTTTGGTTGCAGGGTATATTTTTATAAATTAAAAACTTTCTTCGCGTTGGCGGAATAAACAAGCTCTTTTTCTTCCTCGGTCATCCCAATGGCTTCCATCTGCTCGAAAGCAAATTTCGTGTTCCAAAGGGGGTAATCGCTGCCGAACATAACCTTTTCCACACCGTGCTTTTCTATAAGGTTATATAAGCCCTTGCCGTCCATACCCAACAAAGCCTCGCTTGTGTCGGTATATACGTTTTCGCCAATAAGATATTCCACCGCTTGGTCCCAAACGCTGTAACCGCACATATGGGCGGCGATAACCGTCAATTCGGGAAGCTTTTCCAAAATACCTCTAACCCTTTTCGGGGTAGAAAAATCGGTGTTTTTATCCCCAACGTGGAACAGTATGGGCAAATTAAGTCTGGCGCATTCCTTGTATATCTCCATAGCGTTTTCCGCATCAACGTAAAACCGTTGGAAATCAGAATGTATCTTAACGCCCTTGGCTCCCAAAGCCGCCGCCCGTTCAAGCTCGGCTACCGCCGCATCAAAGCCCATTTCGGGGTGGAACGAGCACAAAGGAATGAACCTGCTGTCGGCGTTAGAGGTGTTAATTATAAAATTATTTCCCACCTGAGCGTGCTCGGTATCGGGCTTAAGGGTGGCAGAGGAAATAACAAACCGTATGTTCTCGAACCCCTCTGCACCGTCAAAAATACCCTGCATACTGCCGTCGCCCTGACGTGGCAGGCTATAATAGTTAACTATATTGTCTGCGGCGCGTACGGCAATTTTATCCGGCCAAATATGGGTGTGTATATCAATAACTTCTCGTGTAATCATTATATATCCTTCAAAAGTTAAGCGGCAGATTGCTCTGCCGCCTAATTAAAGCTTATTCAGCGTCGCCGCAGCAACAGCCGCAGTCGCAATCGTCTTCGTCGTCGATTTCGGTTAAGGTAAGAACCTGTCCGCAGGAAGGGCATTCCAATTCGTCGATTTCGTCAACGTCGTCTTCGTCAATATAAACGGGCTTGCCGCAAACGGGGCATTCAAGCTCCAAGCATTCACAGCAATCGCAATCGCAATCGCAATCGTCATCGTCGCAATCGCAGTCGCAGTCGCAATCGCAGTCGCAGTCGCAATCGCAGTCGCAGTCGCAATCACAGTCGCAATCGCAATCGCAATCGTCGTCAAGACAATAGAAATCTTCTTCCAAAGCGCCAAGGTCTTCGTCGATTTCTTCGATATATTCGCGAAGAGTAGCGTTTTCGTCCTCTAAATCCTGAACGGTAAGAGAAAGATCTTCCAACAAATCGGCCATAGCGGCAATAATCTTGCCCTCGCCCTTGTCGGTGGAAATTTCCATACCTTCCATTAAGCCCTTAATGTAAGCAGCCTTTTCGGATACTGTCATGGTAATTTCTCCTTTTTAATATATAGTTTGTAATCTGCAAATAAATATACGAAAAAAGATTAAACTCTTTCCAAGTATTCGCAGGTTCTGGTGTCAATCTTAATTACGTCGCCTTCGTTGATAAAGATCGGAACCTTAACTTCAGCGCCGGTTTCTACGGTAGCGGGCTTGGTTACGTTGGTAGCGGTATTACCTCTAACACCGGGTTCGGTAGCGGTAACTTCCAATTCAACGAACATAGGGGGTTCAACAGAGAATACGTTGTCCTTATAGGAGCAAAGTCTGCAAACCATACCTTCCTTAACGAACTTAAAGCTTTCGGGAAGCTTGTCGCCGTTCAAGGGAACCTGATCGTAGGTTTCGGGGTCCATAAAGTAGTAAAGATCGCCGTCGCTGTAGCTGTATTCCATATCCTTTCTTTCAACCATAGCCTGAGGGAATCTTGCGGTGGGGTTAAAAGAAGTTTCGATAACTGCGCCGGAGATGATGTTCTTCATCTTGGTTCTAACAAAAGCTGCGCCCTTACCGGGTTTAACGTGCTGGAATTCAACAACCTGCATAAGCTGGCCGTCCATTTCAAAGGTGATACCGTTTCTGAAATCGCCTGCAGAAATCATATTTAATTTCCTCCTGATTTATGTCTTAATTTTAGACAAATATTATTAACTATCTTATTTTATATTAAAGCGGCTTTTTTGTCAAGCCCTATTTCAAATCTCAACCAGACTATTATCGCTGTTTGTAAGGTTTTCGCATCCATTTTCGGTAACCAATACCATATTTTCAATACGCACGCCGTATTTTCCGGGAATATATATGCCGGGCTCTACGGTAACAATGTTTCCCGCTACCAAAATATCCTTGCTTCTGGGCGAGCAAGCAGGGGCTTCGTGTACCTCCAAGCCCAAGGAATGGCCCAAGGAATGGGTAAAGTATTGTCCGTAGCCCGCATCGGCAATAACGTCGCGGGCAACCTTATCTGCATCAAAACAGCTAACCCCCGCTTTAATAAACTTCATCGCCTCGGCTTGGGCGGTAAGAACGGTGTTGTAAATTTTCTTCATTTCCTCGTCGGCCTTGCCCACAACGACGGTTCTTGTCATATCCGAGCAATATCCCCCAAGCTTTGCGCCGTAATCCATGGTTAAAAAGGAATTTTCGGTAACTCTGCTTTGGGTGGGAACACCGTGGGGTAGTGAGGAATTACTGCCCGAAACCGAGATTGTTTCAAAAGCCAACCCCTCTGCGCCGTTTTTGCGCATAAAATATTCAAGCTCGGCGGCAATCTCTATCTCGGTGCGGTTCTTGTTTATAAATCCCAAAATATGGCTGTACGCCTTGTCGGTAATGCTCTGCGCCACCTTTATTTTGTCTACCTCTGCCTGTGTTTTAACCCTGCGGTAATTAAGGCAAACGTCTGCCAAATAACCAAATTCCGCATCGGGGCAAGCGGTTTTTAAATCCTCTAACTGCTTAACGGTTATCAACGCAGGGTCAACGCAAACCCTTTTTGCGTTCAGACTGCTTAAATATTCATTAACGTCTGCCAACAAGCCCTTTTTAAACAAATAAACGTTAACGTCATCGCTAAGCCTGCCCTTGGCTTTTTCGGCTTCCGCCGCCTCTATATACCTGCCGTCGGTAATCAACGCCGTTTCGGTTGCCGAAACAATAACCACACCGTCGGTGGTATAAAAATCCGATAAATACTGCTGGCTTATTTCATCAAAGAAAACAGCGCAGTCAAAGCCCTTGGCTTTAATATCGGCAAAAATTCTTCTTCCGTTCATAAAAAAGCTCCTTTTAAAGCTTTTCCCCGAAGCTAACCTCGGGGAAAATGGTTTTTATGCAGTTTCAATAGCCGCCGCTTTCTTTAAATCAAGCTGTTCAACAGCCATTTCGCGCATTTTGTATTTTAAAATCTTGCCTGCGGCATTCATGGGGAATTCGGTTACAAAGGAAACGTACCTCGGGGTCTTATGCTTAGCCATATGCTCTTTAACGTAGGTCTTAATTTCTTCCTCCGTAATGGTTTCGCCGTCCTTGGGAATAATAACAGCCATAATTTCTTCGCCGTATTGCTCGTCGGGCACGCCTATAACCTGAACGTCCTTAACCTTTTCGTAGGTGTAAATAAAATCTTCAATTTCCTTGGGGTAAATATTTTCACCGCCGCGAATTATCATATCCTTAATTCTGCCGGTAATCTTAAAATATCCCTCGGGAGTACGTCTTGCAAGGTCGCCGGTGTGCAGCCAGCCGTCCTTATCTATGGCAAGTGCGGTAGCTTGGGGCATCTTGTAATAGCCCTTCATAATGTTATAACCGCGGGCAACAAATTCGCCGTCAACGTTATTCGGCAATTCTTCACCGGTTTCGGGGTCAACAATCTTACATTCAACCCCAAACATCGCGCCGCCAACGGTGTTAACTCTTGCTTCCAAGCTGTCGGTTGTCAAGCTCATTGTACAACCGGGCGATGCCTCGGTCTGACCGTAAACAATGGTAATTTCCGACATATGCATCTTATCAACAACGTCCTGCATAACCTTAACGGGGCAGGGAGAGCCTGCCATAATGCCGGTACGCATATACGAAAAATCGGTCTTATCAAAGTTTTCGTTTTCCAACAATGCAATAAACATTGTGGGAACCCCGTGGAAGCAGGTAATCTTTTCGCGGTTAATGCAATCCAAAGCACGCTTGGGCGAAAAATATGTTAAGGGCGACATGGTAACCCCGTGGGTCATAGAAGCCGTCATTGCCAAAACCATACCAAAACAGTGGAACATAGGCACCTGAATCATCATTCTGTCGGCGGTAGAAAGGTCCATACCGTCGCCAATATTCTTGCCGTTGTTAACTACGTTATAATGGGTAAGCATAACACCCTTGGGGAACCCTGTTGTGCCGGATGTGTATTGCATATTGCAAACGTCGTGCTTGCTAATAAGCGATGCACGTCTGTAAACCTCTTCAATAGGGGTGTTGTCTGCAAAATCCAAGGCTTCTTCCCAGGTAAGACATCCCGCCTGCTTGCTTTGCAGGGTAATTACGTTACGCAGGAAGGGCAAACGCTTGGTGTATAAGGGCTTGCCCCCTTGGTGGTCGTTCAGCTCGGGGCAAAGCTCGTGTATAATTTTGTTATAATCGCTGTCCTTATATCCGTCGCACATAACAAGGGTATGGGTGTCGGATTGACGAAGCAGATATTCTATTTCGTAAATCTTATAAGCGGTGTTTGCGGTAACCAAAACCGCACCGATTTTTGTGGTAGCCCAAAACGCAATATACCATTGGGGCAGGTTGGTGGACCAAACCGCCACGTGGTCGCCGCGCTTAACGCCAAGTGAAATTAAAGCTCTTGCAAATCTGTCTACGTCGTCGCGGAATTGGGGGTAGGTTCTGGTATAATCAACCTCGGTAAACCTAAAAGCGTATTGGTCGGGGAAGCATTCGCACATTTTGTCCAAAACCTGAGGGAAGGTAAGGTCAATAAGCGTGTTCTTGGGCCAAACGTATTTACCCGCACCGCGCATATCGTCAATAAGAGTGTTACTGCCAAAGCTTCTGCCGGTAAATTCGCTCATAAAGTTAACGTAGTTGGGGAATATAATGCCCGCATCCTGCAAATAAGGCGCCCAACGCTTAACCCATTCCAAGGAAAGATAACCCTCGAAATTAATAGAGCGTAACGCGTTTATAGCCTCGGCAATGGGCATATCGCCCTCGCCCATAAGCTTATAAACAATTCTTCCGTTTTCTTCAATGCTGTCCTTAATATGAACGTGGGCAATATACATACCCAGATTCTGCACGGTGGTTTCGGGGCTTTCTTTAGCAAAACGGTAGGGGTGGTGAATATCCCACAAAGCGGCAATGTTATCGCTGTGTATCTGGTCAAGCACCCTCTTAAGCCTTGCGGTATCGCTGTAAACACCGTTGGTTTCTATAACTATGGTAACGTTAGCTTCCTCTGCAAGGGGAACAATAGCGGTAAGCTGGCGAACAACCTCTTCGTCGTTGCCGTCGTCGGTAGCCTCGGGGCCGTTGTCGCCAAGCACGCGAATATATTTTGTGCCCAAAGCCTTTGCCGCCTCGATATATTCCTTAATAATGCGTAGGTTTTCCTCAAAAAGCTCGGCATATCGCAAGCAGCAGTCAGAGCTCATGCAGGATATTTCCAACCCGAGTGAAGAAAGCATTTTTGCGGTTGCGCCGATGTTTTCTTTAGAAAAAGGCATATTGTGTGCGTTGTCAAAAAATTCTCTGCCCAAACCGCGCATTTCAATGCCGTCAAATCCAAGGTCTGCCGCCATAGCGTAAATATCCGAAAAAGTATATTCGGGGCAGGCCAAGGTGGAAAAAGATAATTTCATTCCTTAATCCTCCAATAACAAATAAAAAAGTCTGTCCACGCAAAAAGCATAAACAGAGCTTGGGTAAATCAATATTATCACAGATAGCTATGCAAGCCAAACAGCCTGCTCTCCTGATAACGGCGAGAAACCCGACTGCCCCTACAACGCAAAGCGCATTCGGAACAGCAGCTCTGGGGTGAGCTCACAATCAAATCACCTATTGCCTCGCACCAAACGGCAACTCTCTGAAAAAGGTGGGGTAGGATTGCTTTTTCCCCTTCACAGCTTTTGCTGACATAATTATATATACAAACATCTTCCTTGTCAAGTACCTTTTTGTATAAATACTATTGAAAATGCAAATAAAATGTGGTAAAATGACGGTAAATAAAAAAGAAAAACGGAGGATCTATTATGTCTAAAATGAAAATAGCCATCATCGGTTGCGGCTGTATCGCAAATTCTGCGCATATCCCCGCATATATGGCAAACCCCGACGTAGAAATTAAATATTTCTGCGATATTATCAAATCCAAGGCAGATGCCGCTGTTGAAAAATACGGTTGCGGCACCGCAGTGGAAGATTATCACGATTTTCTTAACGACCCCGAAATCGAAGCCGTTTCGGTTTGCACCCCCAACAAAATGCACTCCACCATTACTATAGATTTTCTTCGTGCAGGCAAGCACGTTCTTTGCGAAAAGCCCTCTGCAAGAACCCTTGCCGAGGCAAAGGAAATGCAAGCCGCTCAGCACGAAACCGGCAAGGTTCTTAACATCGGCGTTGTAAACCGCTTTAACTCTGCGGTAAACCGCTTGCGCGATATTATCCAATCCGGCGAGCTTGGCGAAATCTACCACGTTTACGTAAGCTTCCGCGCACATCGCTCTATCCCTGGCTTGGGCGGCGCGTTCACCAACAAATCCATCGCAGGCGGCGGCGTTCTTATCGATTGGGGCGTTCACTACCTCGATATCGTTATGTACTGCACCGGCGACCCTCAGCCCAAAACCGTTTCCGCAAAGGCATTCTCTAAGCTTGGTGTAGATATGCCCAACTACGTTTACGAAAATATGTGGTCCGAGGATACTAAAGACCTTAACGGCGTATACGACGTAGACGATTTCGTTACCGGCTTCGTTCGTACAGAAGGCCCCACCATCACCCTTAACGGCGCTTGGGCGCAAAACATCGGCGTTTCCGAAACCTACATCGATTTTATCGGTACCAAGGGCGGCGCACGTCTTAACTACGGCGGCGATTTCACCGTATACACCACATCCTGCGGCAGCCTTGTGGAATTCAAGCCCAAATACAAAGAAACTCCTATGTTCCAGAACGAAATCGATTCCTTCGTTAACTGCATCAAATCCGGCGAAAAGCTTCCTTCCCATATCGACAAAGCTATTATCACCGCAACTATGATGCAGGCTATGTACGATTCCTCCGAACAGGGCAAGGAAATTGTACTTTAAGTTAATACTGCCGAAAAAGGACAGCGCTTGCTGTCCTTTTGTTTTTTGCTTTTTGCGATATATCGCTTCGCAATGCGATATTTTTTCCTAACGGAAAAAGCGATATATTTACATTCGATATGATATAAATCCCTTAACGCCCCGCAGGG